>SLHB01000376.1 GCA_007136375.1 Candidatus Hydrogenedentota bacterium | reverse complement strand
CCACGACGCCCGGGATCTCCAAGGCCGCGCGCATGCCCGCGAGGATGGCGTGGCCCTTGCCCCGGTTTGGATCAAGCCGGATGACACGGGCGCCGGCGGCGCCAATAGCGGCGGCCCCCTCGTCCGTGCTCCCGTCATCCACGGCGATGACCGCCTCCGTTAACGAAGTCAGCCCCGCCACAACGGGCGCAACGGCCGCGCCGACGTTGTAGAAGGGCACAACGGCGGCGATCCCGGGGCAGGAGCGTTCCTCGTTACTCATGGCGCGGCCCGCCTTGTGCGCGGCCGGGTATGGCCGCGCGTGGTTGTGGCGCGTTGCGGGGACCGGCCAGGCCACGCGGCGCCGATGGTCGCGCCGCCCCCGGGGCCCCATGGTATAATGGCCTACAGTGGTACGAACGAATTGTTCTCATAACCATACAAAAGGACGTGGAATCCCATGAAGGTAGAAATCCACAGCCACACGGACAAGTACTCGCCCTGCTCCAAAATACCCCCTCATGAGCTGGTCCAGATGGCGGAGGCAAGCGGCTACGACGCCCTCTTCATCACGGACCACAACCGGGTGTGGCCGGACCGCGACCTCCGCGGCCTCAAGGAACTGTGCACGCGGATGCGGATCTTCCCCGCCATCGAGATCTCCCTGCCGAACCGGCACGACATGCTCGTTCTCGGCGCGGAAAACCCTGTGTACGAGTCCATGACGCGGGCGGAGGAAGTACTGGCCCAAGCCTGCGCCGACGGATATCTCACGGTCCTCGCCCATCCGTTTCGGTATCATTCGGAGTTGCCGCAGTATAGCACGCTGGCCGACGCCTTGGAGGTCCGCACCTGCAATCATTCCGATCCCGCCCATCTGGAGGCGGCCAGCGCGTACGCCCGGGAGCACAACGTCGCCGAGGTCTACGCTTCCGACGCCCATGGCCTGAACTTCATGAACAAGTTCTGGATCGAAACGGAGGCCCCTTTTGCGACGCCCCAGGAGTTCCGGCGCCTCATCGTTTCCGGCCAGTACAAGAACCGGACCCGCAATTTCGACATGCCCTTGCCGCCGCCTTACCGGGTGGCGACCATGGCGGAGCTTACCGAAGACGACCTGATGAGCCTATGCGTGGAGCCCGCCGCGCTGAAGTAGCCGGGCGGGCCAGTACGCCTTGACAGGAGACGCCCTCTACGGCCTCCGGAGCGCGCCCCGGCGCGCGCTCCGGAGGCGTGTCTTTCTCCTAGACAAGCGGAGTTCCCCTTGATCGCCCGAACTAGGAACACCGCAGTCCCACAACACCGCCGTCCACGCGGCCTGGGTTCATATACTAAATCAAACACCCGGGCGGCGCACATGGCGCCAAGTGCGCCGGGGCGCACGTTGCACTAAGGACGCGGGTGTGGTAGCATTCCGGATGGCCCAGGGGCGTGATCTGTCTTTTCCCGGGATACTTTCGAGCGTTTCCCCGGACCCCGCCCGGCGTTTCATCTGAGTTTACCCCCGGATTTGGAGGGGTTTCGCGCATTATGTTTGAATCACTGACACAAAAGCTGGACAAAGCCTTCCGGAATCTTCGCGGCCAGGGCAAACTGACCGAGAAGAACATCAGGGACGGGCTCCAGGAGATCCGTGCGGCGCTCTTGGAGGCGGACGTCAACTACAAGGTCGTCAAGGACTTCATTCAGGACGTCCAAGACAAGGCGGTGGGCCAAGAGGTCCTCAAGAGCGTCCAGCCCAGCCAGCAGTTGGTGAAGATCGTCCACGACGAGCTGATCAAGCTCATGGGCGAGGAGCACGCGCCGCTGCGGATGGCCCAGAAGCCGCCGACGCAGATCATGATGGTCGGCTTGCAGGGGCAAGGCAAGACGACAACGGCGGGCAAGCTGGCGCTCCAGCTTAAGAAGAAGGGCCACAACCCTTTGCTGGTCGGCGCGGACGTGTACCGGCCGGCGGCTATCCGTCAGTTGGAGATTGTGGCGGAGCAAGCGGGCGCGGAATTCTTCACTCTGGGTGAACAGGGCGATCCGGTGGACGCATGTATCATGGCCCGGGGCGAGGCGCAGATGCGCGGCTCGGACGTCATCATCATGGACACGGCCGGCCGCCTGCACGTCGACGAGCAGATGATGGGCGAGGTGCGGCGCATCGCGAACGCCGTAAAGCCCGACGAAATCCTGTTCACGGCCAACGCCATGACGGGTCAAGACGCCGTGAACTCGGCGAAGCAGTTTAACGACGCGTTGCCGCTGACCGGGGTGGTGCTCACCCAAATGGACGGCGACGCCCGGGGCGGCGCGGCCATCAGCCTTATCAAGGTGACGGGCTGCCCCATAAAGTTCATCGGCACGGGTGAAAAACTCGACGCCCTGGACACTTTCCATCCCCAGCGCATGGCCGACCAAATCCTGGGCATGGGCGACGTGGTCTCCCTTGTGGAGAAGGCCCAGGAAGTCGTCGATCAGGACAAGGCGCTGAAGTTCCAGGAGAAGGCGCGCAAGGCCTCCTGGGACTTGGAAGACTTTCTGGAGCAGATGCAGCAGGTCAAGAAGATGGGCTCGCTGGGCGACCTGATGAAGAAGATGCCGGGCATGGGCAAGCTCATGGACCAGGGCTTCGACGTCGACGACAGTCAGCTCAAGTATTTCGAAGCCATCATCTATAGCATGACGCCCTACGAGCGGCGCAATCCGAAACTCATCAACGGAAGCCGGCGCCGCCGTATCGCCGCGGGCAGCGGCACTTCGGTGCAGGAAGTGAACCGCACGCTCAAGGAATTCGAGCAGAGCAAGAAGATGATCAAGCGGATGATGAAGGGCGGCGGCAAGAAGAAAGGCAAACGAGCGGGCATGCGCATGCCCGGCTTGTAACCCGTACGGCACAGCGGATTTGGGCCCATTACGGACTTGGCCGGGCCCGCCGTTCCCCAGAAGACGAACCAGGAGGACATCGGAGCAATTCATGGCGACTGTAATTCGACTGCGGCGAGGCGGCCGCGCTAACGCGCCCTACTACCGGGTTGTGGTCACGGATAACCGGGCCCGCGCCCGGGGCGCCGTCACGGCGGAACTCGGCTACTACCATCCCTGCGCCCGGCCAGAGCCGCGGGCGGAAATTGACGCGGCGCAAGCCCTGGAGTGGCTGAAGCAGGGCGCGAAGCCCACGCCGACGGCCCGCAAAGTCTTGTCGGACCACGGCGTGCTCCAGGCCTTTGCCACGGGCGCGGCCATCGCGCCGAAGCAAGACGAGGGCGCGGAGACAGAACCCGCCGCGGGGTAAGGCTATCGTGAAGGAACTCATTGAATTCATCGCGAAAAAGCTGACTTCCCATCCGGAGGACGTCTCGGTCCGGGTGATTGACCGGGACGAGGGCTACGCCTACGAGCTCCAGGTCCACCCAGAGGACATGGGCAAGATCATTGGACGCAATGGCCGCACGGCCAAGGCCATCCGGTCCGTGCTCAACTCGGCGGCGTCCAAGGCCGAGGTCCGGGTCAGCCTGCACATCGGCGAGTAGTCCCGTTGGACGGCCGAAAGTCCGGCGCGCGCGGAGACCAGGACGCCTGGATCCCCGTGGGCGTCGTGCAGTCCGTACAGGCGCAACGGCGTGAGCTTCGCGTAAAAGCGCGGCCCGGCCGGGGCGCGGCCATCGTGGCGCAGGACGTCCTCCTCTTGGAGCGCGCCAACGGCGGAACACTGCGATGTAAGGTGCTACACGCGCGGGAAACGGAGCGGTATTGCCTCATCGTCTTGGTTCCCGGCGTACCCCGGGACACGGTGGCGGAGCTTGCGGGCGCGCGGGTGCTCGGCCCCAAGACCGCGGTGGCGCGGGATGGGGCGGTTCCCCTGGACTTGGAAGCCCTGCGCGGACTGCGCGTGGTGGACGAGGACGGCGCAGCGGTAGGCAAAGTATCGGCCCTGTACGACGGGAAAGCCCACGCCATCGTCGAGATCCGCAAACCGGAGGGCGGCGCGCTTACCATCCCCGTGATCCCGGAAACGGTGCTCGACGTGGACCTGGGCGCGGGTGTAATCACCGTGGGCGCCTTGGCCCCGTACAGCGTACACGATGAGGATTGACATCCTCACACTGTTCCCGGAGATCGTCGAAGCGCCTCTCCGCGCGAGCCTCTTGGGCAAGGCCCAGGAATCGGGCAAGCTCAGCGTAACGGTGACGGACATTCGAAACTTCACGCAGAACCGCCACCGCACGGCCGACGACGCGCCCTTCGGCGGCGGGGCCGGCATGGTGATGAAGCCGGAGCCGATCGTCGAGGCGGTGGAAAGCCTGCGCGGCAGGAACTCGCTGGCGCGCGTGTATCTCATGTCTCCCCGGGGCAGGAAGCTGGACCAGGACCTCGTGCGCGAACTGGCCGAAGCGCCGGATCTTGTGCTCGTCTGCGGGCGCTATGAAGGCGTGGACGAGCGGGCCGCTAAAATCCTAGGGGCCGGCGAGCTTTCCATTGGCGACTACGTGCTCAGCGGCGGCGAACTGCCCGCCCTGGTTGTGGTGGAAGCCGTGAGCCGCATGATTCCCGGCGTCGTGGGCGACTGGGAATCCGTGGCGACGGATTCCTTTTTTGCTGGAGTGTTGGGTTCCCCTCAATACACGCGGCCCAGGGAATACCGGGGCCTAACGGTCCCCCAGGTGCTGCTGGACGGCAACCACGCGGCCATCGCCCGTTGGCGCCGGAAGGAGGCCTTGCGGCTGACGCGGGCGCGCCGTCCGGAGCTTTTGGCGCGGGCCGGGGATAAAGAAGACTTGGAGCTCCTCGCGGAACTCGCCCGGGAGGAGAAAGCATTACACAAGGAGAACGAACCGTGAGCCTGATGGAAGAAATACGGAACGCCCAGCGGAGGGAGCAGGACAAGATCCCCCAATTCAATATTGGGGACACCGTGCGCGTGAGCTTCCGCATCGTGGAAGGTGAAAAAGAGCGGGTCCAGCCCTTCGAAGGCGTGGTCATCAGCCAGAACGGCGCGGAGAGCCCGGAAGCCACGTTCACCGTGCGGCGCGTCGCCTATGGCGAAGGCGTGGAGCGCGTTTTCCCCCTGCATTCGCCCCGGATCGAGAAGATCGAGATAACCCGCGCCGGCCAAGTCCGCCGCGCAAAGCTCTACTATCTCCGGGACCGCCGGGGCAAGGCGGCGCGCGTCAAGGCCCGCGGCAAGCCCGTAGCCAAGAAGAGCGGCTAGGACACGATCTCACAACACGTTAAGGACCACTTCGATGCACCGCGCCGAACATGGTGAGAACGGCGTCTTGGGTCCCTGTTCCGCGTACAGCATCCTCCTTGACTCCCGGGGCCGCCGGGAGCGCGGGGGATGTTGTCCGTTTCTGGCCGCGCCCAACTCCCATGGACGGAGGAACGCCGATGCCCCGGCCAGCTCTGGATGAACTCCGCCGCCTAGCCCGGGCGGGGCCTCCTTATCACCCGGATTTCCTCGCCTCGCTGGCGGACGATCCGCGGGCGGGCGCCCGCGCGCTGCACGCGGCCTGCCTCAGAAAGACGGCGCAGGATGTCCAGCGGGAGGAAGCGCATCAGGCGCGGTTCGCCTTCGAGCGCCAAGCCCATGCCGACGGCTACAGCCCCGTCGCTGGCGTGGACGAGGCGGGCCGGGGACCGCTTGCGGGCCCCATCGTCGCGGCGGCCGCTATTCTGACCGCTCCCTTGGCGGGCCTCAACGATTCGAAACAGCTCAAGCCGGAGGAGAGAGAGGCCTTGTACGCCGCGCTGCACCACGGCGGCCACGCCATTTCCGTGGCCGTGGCGCCGCCCGCCCTCATCGACGCTTGGGGCATCCAAGCGGCGAACCATCACGTCATGACGCGCGCCCTCGGCAAGCTCTCCCCTAGTCCGGCCATGGCGCTGGTCGACGGCTTCAAACTGCCGGGGTATCTCGGGCCGCAACAGCGGATCATCAAGGGCGACAGCCGCTCCCTTTCCATCGCGGCCGCGTCCATTGTCGCGAAAGTGGTGCGGGACCGGATCATGCAAGCCCTTGACTTGCGCCATCCTGGCTATGGATTCGCCCGGCACAAGGGATACGCCACGGCGGAGCATCTGGACGCCATTCGCGCGTTAGGTCCCTGCCCCGCCCACAGAATGAGCTTCGCGCCCCTGCGCGGAGAGGCGCCACACACGCCCGAGCTGTTCGCCGAGGCCACGGCCTCCAGGGCGGGCTGCGCCGGACAGCCCCAAACCAGAGGGCACTAATGCGGATCCTCCTTTGCTTGATAACGCTTAGCGCCGCCTGCGGCTGCATGGCCCCTGGGGGCGCGCCTCAATTCGCCTTCACGCCCTTGCGGCAAGAGCCCGCGCCCCAAGCCGAGGCCTACAGCTACTACATTCTCGCCACGATGCACGAGCGGGCCGGACGGCTGGAGGAAGCGGCCGCCGCGCTGGAGGAAGTCAAGGCGCGGGCGCCGGACGCGTTGACGCCCCACGTGCAGCTCATGCAGGTGTACTTCCGCATGCGGAACTT
>SLHB01000466.1 GCA_007136375.1 Candidatus Hydrogenedentota bacterium | reverse complement strand
CTCAGTTACGAACCTCAGGTGGGCCTTTCGTTGGGCGGGACCGTGGTCACCGTCGAGGCCGCGGGCCTCACGTCCAACACGGAACTGCGCATCGGCGGCGCCGCGGCCCTGACCATTCACCGGGACGGACAGACCCTGCGCGCGGCCACGCCAGCCATAGCGCCCGGCGCCTACCCCGTCGAACTCGTGGATCCCGTCGAGAACCTGAGCAGCGCGGGTCCGGGCGCGTTCCGCGTCACCGACGATCCCTTTGAAACAATGACGAGCACGGAGCCCGGCGCCATGCGGGCTATTGAAGACGGCTCTGAGGATCGCTCCCTCGCCGTGGGGTTCATGCCCATCGTGGGCGGCGCGCTCCAGCCTCTGGCGCATGAGACGCCCGAGGGCGTTCGCATCGAGATTCCCGTGGCGACACTGCCGCCCAGCGCGGACGCCGCCTTTCTTGTCGTGCGATCGGCGGAACGGGGCCGGGATCTCTTCGACGGCGCGGCTCCCGGGTACCCAGACGGACGGAGCCCCGCCTCGCCTTTCGTGGACCTGCACATCCTCATCCGGATCGGCGGGACCGTCTACGAGTTGGAGGAAAGCCACGGCGCGCCGGCACATGTGAACTTCCCTGTCGCCAGCGGGGGCGGAGTCCCCATCCTTGGCGGTCTCGACACCAACCTCGACGAGATGTTCCAGCCCATCCTCCCGGAAGACCGGACCTTCCTAGACTACGGGGCGTCCCTGGAGCCGCTCGGGCAGAACCGGCTGCGCGCCGCCGTGACGTCCTTCACGGCCTACGTCATCTTGGGCGATGGGCGGCCGGAAGACATCAACATGGACGGCGCCGTCGACGCCATCGATATCCAGTTGGTCATCAACGCCGCACTGGGCCGCCCGCTTCCGAACGCGCTGTACGCGGAGCGGGCCGACGTGAATGGAGACGGCGCGGTGAACGCCATCGACATCCAACGGGTCATCAACGCCGCCCTAGGGCGCTCCTGACCCGGCGAAGGCGCCACCCTGGAATACAAACGGGCTTCGGGAACTTGAGCGAAAGGTTCCCGAAGCCCGCTGTTTTTCGTCCCCACTCCCCCTCGTTCTTGTGTTGATTGAGCGAAAGTCCCTTGCTACTGTTGGACATCTTCGTTGACCCGATCCGCAACCCAGGAGATCGTCCAATGCCCGCCTTGCCGCGCCGTCCAGTGCTCGTATCCCTCGTCTTGCTGCTCGCCATACTCCCAGCCGCCGCGGCAGAGCAAGGGGTTGCGGGCGTCGTCCGATGCCCCGATGGCGAAGCCGTATCCGGCCTGACCGTGCGAGCGAACGCAAACGGAACTGTCCACGAAGCCGTCACGGACTCCGGCGGGGCGTTCCGCTTTGCCGGCGCATTGGACAACGGCGCGGTGCTTGCCCTCGAGGGCGACGCTGGCGTGGGCCGCGTGGCCCTGGGCGGGGGTGAGAATGGCGCCTTGGAGCTTCAATACCCCGTGATCACGGAAGTGGTCCTTCTCCACGATAACGACCAACACTTTGACTTCAACTTCCTGGACACGATCGCCGCCGAGATCGAGGCCATCCGCGAGGCCCATCCCAACGTGTTCCTGCTGAATAGCGGCGACATCTTCGTCCGCCACGCGGATCGCTGGGCCGAACCGAGAGGCGCTTGGTATCTCTCCAGGGCCTTGTTCATGATTGAGACCATGAACGGTCTGCGCTACGACGCCGTAACGGCCGGCAATCATGAATTGGACTACATCGGCGCCTTCACCCGCGCCGCCCTCGACACCGCCAACTTCCCCCTCCTCGCCGCGAACATCGATGTGGAGACGGAGCTTCTGCCCGCCTTCGAGCCCTACACCGTGCTCGAAACCGCCGAGGGCTACACCATGGCCGTCGTGGGCCTCAGCGTGGTGAATTTCGACAAACCGGGCGTGAGCGATCGGGATCCGGCGGAAACACTCCAGCAGTACGCGGAGCTGTCGGGCGATCACGACATTTTCGCCGCCCTCACGCACATCGGGGTCAACAACGACCGCGCCCTCGCCGAGGCCGTTCCCGATCTCGATGTCATCCTTGGCGGCCACAGCCACACACTGCTGGAGACCCCGGAACTCGTCAACGGCGTGCTGGTGGCGCAGGCGGGCGGCGGCGGCCACGAGGTGGATCCAGACAAACCCATGTATCTCGGCAAGGTGACGATCACGCTAGAGAATGGGACGCCCGTGGAAAAGTCCGGCTACGTGATGCGTTTCACCGCCGACGGCGTAGAGGCCTTGGGCGAGCTAGCGGCGGCCGAATGACTCAGCGCGCGCCAACCACGCGCCGGGCCCTGGGAGGGCGGCGCCCTCAGTCGATAGGCAGGGGCGTTTCTTCTAGGTCCACATCGGGGGCGTCCGGCGCGGCCTCAAGCTGTTCGAGGAGCTGAGCCGTCCGCTCCTGGTCCGGGTTGAGCGCCAGGCTCTCGCGGAAGGCTTCCACCGCCTCCGCCACGCGGTTGAGGGTGAGGAAGACAGACCCCTGAAAGTTCCGCGCCACGTAGGACTCGGGATCGATGTGCAGAGCCCGCTCCAGCGGCGCCAAGGCGCGGTCGAGCAGATTGAGTTGGAACAGGATGCGGGCATGGGCGAAGTGGGCCTCGAAGGTGGGCGCGACCGTCCCCCGGCTTTCGACGAAGCGGCGCATCCCCTTCTCCAAGAGCGGCATCGCAAACGGCCCGAGGAAGCCAACCTCTTCAAGGCGGGCCGAGGCTTCCGCCATGGCGCCCTCGCTAACGTGGAGCGCGGCCAGGCCCGCCAGGCATTCATAATGGCCGGGGACGTGCTCCAGGCCGTCCTCAAAGGCTTCCTGGGCGAGTTCCGGCAACCCCGCGCGGAAATAGATCGCCCCCAACCGCGCCCGCGCCGTGGCCAACACGCCTTCCTCGGCGGGATCGAGAGCGATGCAGCGCTCCAGGGCGCGCCGGGCGTCCTCCTCCCGTTGCGCCCCAAGGGCGTACAGCGCCTCGGCGAGGGCCAGCCAAATCTCCGGCCGATCCGGCGCAAGCACAGCGGCCCGTTGTAACGCCTCCGCCGCCAAGTCGCTGTCGCCGTGGAGCGCCAGAACGCGCGCGTACGTAAGCAGGGCGTCAGGATTCCGCGACGTTCCAGCGCCCGCGGCCTCCAACAACTCCCGGGCTTCGCGCATGAGGCGCGCTGTCGTCTCGCTGTGCTGCTGCGCCGCGCTAAAGTCGCCGGCGGCTTGGGCCTCCCAGAACTGCGCCTGCGCCTCCCGGGCCGCGCTCAGCCTCTCCTCCGCCCTCTCGGCGGCGGCTTCCTCCGGCCAGGCGTGGACGCACCCCATCACACAGGCAAGCGCGGCGCACATCCGAAAGTACTGTTGCAGCGGGGGCACGGGGATCATTTCCTTTCCAGGCCGTTAGAGCGCCGAGGCGGCGGCGTTACCAACTGCTTATGGCCGCCGGTTTCTCTTCCCACAAGGCGCGGCGCAACGCCTCCAACAAAGGGCCGAAGGTGTCGCGGTCCAAGGCGCACACGGGCGCGCCGCCATACTGGCCCGTGAGACCGTTCATCACCTCGGCGCCACACTGGTCCGCCTTGTTCCAAGCGAGAATCGTTGGCTTATGATTGAGCCCGAGTTCGCCCAGGATGCGCTCCACCGTTTCGTACCGCTCTTGCACGTCGGGACTGGAGGCGTCGAGGACATGAAGCAGCACGTCCGCCTCGTCCAACTCCTCCAGCGTGGTCCGGAAAGCGGCCATAAGATCCTTAGGCAAATCCCGGATGAAACCGACGGTGTCTGTAATAATGACTTCCCGCTCCTCGGGAAAACGGAGGCGGCGGGATACAGGGTTGAGCGTGGCGAACAAGGCGTTCTCCGCGGGGACCGTGCTATCCGTGAGGTGGTTGAGCAATGTGGACTTGCCCGCATTGGTGTAGCCAACGATAGAGACGATAGGGAGACCACGGCGGGTCCGCTTCGCGCGGCGGAGCTTCCGGCGGTCCCCTAGCTTCCCGATCTCCCGCTCCAGCATGGCGATCCGGTCTTGAGCGCGGCGCCGATCCACTTCCAGCTTTGTTTCGCCGGGGCCGCGTCCGCCGATGCCGCCGGTCAGCCTGCTCATCGCCGAGTGCTTGCCGCTCAAGCGGGGCAGCATGTAACGCAATTGCGCCAGTTCAACTTGCAGCTTCCCCTCCCGGGTCTCCGCGTGCTGGGCGAAGATGTCCAGGATCACTTGGGTCCGGTCGAGAATCTTCAGATCGGTGTAGTTGGCAAGGTGGCGGATCTGGGAAGGGCTTAGGTCCAGGTCAAACACGAGCGCCTCCGCGCCCTTCTGCATCGCGCGGATAACCGTCTCCTTCAGCTTGCCTTTGCCGAGCACATACTTCGGGTCGGCGGGACGCCGCTGAATGAGTTGATCCGCCACCGCGATGCCCGCGCTCCGGGCCAGCTCGCGGAGTTCCGCCATGGAGTCCTCCGCGGCCGAAACGGGCTGCTCCGAGACATGGGCAAGAATGGCGGGATCCCGCTGCCCCCCGGTCCGCCGCCGGGGACGCATCCGGGCGAACTCGTCCTCTAGCGCTTGAATGGTCTCTGGAAAATCGGTGGAGAGATCGTGGACGCTCACGGTGGGCAGGATGTTGTAGGGCGCGCCCTCGTCGTTTCCGGGCAAGAGATGGGCCGCATGGACCAGGCCCGGTAAGCCGGAATCCAACACTTCAACGGCCACGACCATGTCCAAGCGCAGCAGGGCCAAGTCGGTGAGATCGTCTTCGGTGAGGGGCTCGGCCTGCAAGTGGGTATGAATGAGCCGCAACCCGCAGAGCCGGGCCAGGCCGCGCCGGTAGGCGGACAGGTCTGGAAGAAAGACGGCGCGGGCGTCCCCCACGACCACGGAGCGGACATGCCCTTTTCTATCGAGCAGCACGCCCACTTGGCGTTGTATCTCGGCCGAAAGCTCCGTCAGCGCCCGGGCCAGTTCAGGCGTGACAAGGGCGCCGCCCTTATTGCGCCGGTTCGCGAGCCGCTCCAATCGGCGGAGCGGCGAAGCCTTCAATCCGCTGGTGTTTCCGGTGACTTTAATAGACGCCTCCGTTCGCCCCCGGGCCTGGCGCGCGCCGGCCCAGAGCATCAACAACCGGACAGCCTTGTCTCTAACACCAGTATTGTACCCCGGCCCCGGCCGCCTTCGCACCTCACCGGGCCGCGGCGGGCGTTCAGCTCTGGAGCATGACGCGGCGGATGATCTTTTGGCTCTCCACCGCATCCAGCGTCTTCTGCGCCTTCTTCAGCTCCGTGCTGTCCAGCTTCTCCAGCTTTTTCCAGAAAATGGACAAGTTGCCCACGGCAATCTGGCACGCGTGGGCCGGATCCATCCGATCAGCGGCCATGTTCAGGGTGCAGAACCCTTTGTACTTCGAGATCTTCAGGTGATGCAGCGCCTCCATCATCTCCCACATGTGAACACTGCCTGGGAGCATGAGATCGTCCCACATCCGATAGTTGTCGCTAAAATACACTTGGAACAGCTTGTTCGCCCGGGCCAGAAAGGCGATGGACTCCGCGGGGTTCTCTCCCGCCATCAGGGAGGAAGAGAAATCCAGCGCGACGCCGACGTTCTTCATGGCGATCTCTTGGCATAGAGACAAGGCCTTACCCACGGACCCCACCGTAAGGAATTTTCTCGGCTCCCTCGGCTTGTAACAAACAGAGACGTTGATGTCGGAGGAAGCGTACTTGGCGATAGTCTTAATGGAGGATATCACCGTGTTCCAATGGGTAACATAATCCACGTGGAAAGGATAGTCAAAGCCATCGCTGAAGAGGCGCAGAACAACATCGGTCGCGCCTATTTGCCGCGCGATGTCCGCCGCCTTCCGTCCTTCGTCTATGGCGGCGTTACGCGTCTTGGGGTGCTGGTGCCCAAAGGCGCCCAAGGCGAAACGCCGGTCGCGCGCAAGATCGGCGGTAACCGCGGAGCAGGTGAGGTTGTAGTCCTTGAGAAGCCGCTTCAGCTCCTTCACGGGAAACTCGTCGGTAATATCACATTGGCTCACTTCGACGGCTTTGATGCCTTTTATCTTCGAAATAGCCGCCAGGCGCTCTTGCATCCGGGCGGCGTCGCGGTAGCCTTCCGGACAATACCGGTCAGCGGAATAGCCAAAAATGTTCAACGCTGTGGAAATACGAAGGCTCATCGGTCTCTCCTTCCCTGGCGGCGCAGGCCGGGGCTGTGGTCACGCGTTCTATAGGGCGCTCCCCGGGAATCCGCCCCCAAACAATCACACATCCGCCCTTCACCCGAGAAAGCTGGGGATTCACGCCGCATGATGGGGTATATTTCGCAATACGCATTAGGACCACGCGGGCGTAGCTCCGTTGCGGCCGAACTTACGCCGTCCGGACGCGCGCGGCCATGGGTACCGGCGCCGACCGGGTTTAAGCGGCAACCGGATTCTATCGAAAGTTCGCCAAAATGTCAATGGTTTT
>SLHB01000326.1 GCA_007136375.1 Candidatus Hydrogenedentota bacterium | reverse complement strand
GTCGCCGCTGCCAGAGTGGGCTCGGTTGATTTGCTGCTCCTCGCCATCGATGGGGAAGCGCAGTTGAAGAACCAGCACGCCGTCCCCGTTAACGCGGCCGTCGACCGCGGCGCGCAGCGTTGAGCCGCGCACTGTATCGTCGAGGTTGAATCGGTGGCGGATCAACATGAGGCCGCCGCCTTCTGGCGCAGGGTAAACCATGACGTTGCCGCGCTCTGGGTGTTCGGGATCGAAGCCAATCGTGGGCTCGGCGTCGCCTGTGTTCCCCCAGGTTGACAGCGTCCATGGGTCATAACCTCCGGACCATGCGTTTTGAATGAGTCCGCCGCCTTCCAGCAGGTTGCGGCCGAGGAGCGCGCCCTCCGCTTCGGCTTCCGTCGGGCGTTCGAGGCGGGCGGTGACGGACTCGACCTCGACTGAACCCTCGTTCCCTCCTCGGCGGGCCACTTGAAACGCGAGGTTCGGCGGGGCGTCGTTGGGAAGGCGGTGGCGGATGGTCACGTCTTGCCAGGCGCCGCCGCCAGGGTGGCCTTCGCCGACGTGAATGTCGCCCGAGCTGCCCGGGTAGCGTAGTAGCAGGCCCACGTCCATGGGATCTTCCGCCCGCGCGCGCATGGAACCAATGACCCATGCGCCGGCGGCCGCGCCGCCCAGGCTCGGCGTTTCTTGGGTCAAGACGGCCTCGCCGTCTCCCTCGGGGGCGCCGAATGCGATTCCGCCACCCCCTCCGTCCGCGCGCTGGACAAGACCCTCCGAGAATCCGTCGCCGCCGCCAAACCATTCGCCCGCCCCGGGATTGCTGGTGGGGAGGGCTTCCAGATCGAGCGCGGAGAAGGCGCCGTCATCGATAAGGGCCATGGCGAAGACGTCGCCCTCGCCTTGGTAGACGACGGGGGTCCGGTTGATTAAGGTTAGCTGACCGCTTCCTCCGCTGTCCGCCTGGCTCTCGGGCTCGGCCCCCTGTTCGCCGCCACATCCTGCAACAAGCGCGCACACGGCGCCGCCGATCAGCGCCGGAATCCATGTTTTCATGCGAATACTGTCCTGGTTTTGGTTATAAAGCCGGTGAAACGACGGTGAATCACCTCGCTAATAGGGCAGACCATACCCTGCCGAATTCGCGCCGATAGGCCGCCAGATTCCGATCGCCGGGTATGAGCCGTCTGCTTACGTCCCCCGGCCCTTCAGGCCACCCCCTCAAAAAGGGGAATTTGACCATCGTCAACGGCTCGGAGGGCCTCGTGGCTGCTCATCAGCTTGATGAACGAGACGCGCAGCCAACCGATTCGCAAAAGTCCCCCTTCGAAGGGGGATTTAGGGGGATGTAGTCCCCGCATCTTCAGCCTAGCCCGGCGATCTGGGCTAAAGCGCTCCATTGCGCCGAGCCGTCCGGGCCCGGTAGAATCGCCCCTGGCCGTTTAGCGCCGTCCAAATTGGAGTATACACGGGGAGACCGCTGCGTTGACAAGAAACGGAAATCAAGACCCATCCGTTGACGAATCGCCCGCGACCGGTTCAGCCGGACCGGCGCCGGACAATGACACCGGGGAGCTCACCGGCGGGGCCCAAGTGCTCCTGGGTTTCGTCACTGTTGTGGTGTTCGCGGCGCTTGTCGCCGTGGTGTACGGCTATGCGCGCTTTGGCGGCCCCTTCGTTCACGGACTGAGCGAGGAGATCGGCGAAATCGTCGCCCAACAAGCCCGCACCCACCACGAAGCGGGCGACCTAGACCGCGCCATCGAGCTTTATGAAACGGCCTTGGACCGCTCCTTCGAGGATCCCCGTCAGCGCGGGTGGGCCCTTCGTTGGCTTGGCGAAGCCTTGTTCGAAGCGGGGCGTTATGACGAGGCTGTGGAGCCCCTTGAAGCAGCGGTGGCCAGCTATCCGGATGACTTGATCGCCCAAAGCCACCTAACCCGGGCGTTGCGTCTCGCCGGACGGCATGAGGACAGCGCCGCAGCCGCCGAGGCATGGTATGACGAGGCCGTGAGGATGGACGACACGCTGAACCGGTTTCACGCCCGTTATCACTTCGGCCAGGCGCTTGAGGACGCGGGGGACCTGGACGCCGCCCTCGAGGCCTATCTCGAAGGACACGACATTGAACCGGGGAGCATGAACACCTTTCACGCCGCCCAATTGCTGGTGGAGCAGGGCGACTCCGAAGCCGCCCGGCCGCTCTTCGAGACGTATCTGGAATCCGGAAGCGGCTGGCGCTTGGAGTCGGCCCGCTCCCGTCTCGACGCCATCACGGCGGACGGAGCGGACAACGGTTGAGCGTTGGGCCGCCAGGACGGCTATGCACGGGATGAAAACGGCGGGACTTTGGCGGGATACTGGCCTGGCCTGGCCGCGGCGGACTTGGTGGACCGTCTCCGTCGTCGCGGCGTTGGCGGCGTGGGCGCCGGTTGACGCCGGCGCGCTGGATTTTCTCGACGGCTCAACCGGCGGACGGCCCATGCACCTGCTGTGGGATGATCCGGTGGTCGCCGTCGAGCCAGGAGGCGTCGCCATCGAACAAGACGGCCTTCATCTGCGGGGCGACCCCTTGCCCATCCGCGAAGGCGAGCCCATGGACGTGTTCGTGCGCTGGCGCGTCAACGAACCCCCGTCCCCGGGTGCGCAACTCCGTATAGAGGTTCAAGGGACTGGCCCCGCCATCCGCACCACCCACCCACTTGGCGTGGAGGAGGTCCACCCTGGCGCCGAGGCGGACGCCGGATACTTCTTCATCATTCATCGCCTGCGTTATACCGGTCTAGGCGCGTTGCGCCTGTATCTGCTCTCCGAAGACGGGGGGACGGAAGAATCTGGCGCCCTGCTGTTCACGGCCCCCGTCAACGTTCTGCCGGTGACCGCGCCAGCGCAAACCGAAGAATCCGACATGCGCGCCCAATTCGGGGACGACGCGCTTCTGCTGCGCAAAGCCTTCCGGCTGGGGCCCGGCGCAGAGTTGGACATCGCGCTGCCCGCCGAAGCCGAGGCGGGGGAGTGGGCCGCCCTTGGCTTGGTGTCCCGGCTTGAGTTCCATCCTGGGTTCCAGCAGGGCGAGCCCGTGGCCCGGTTCACGTTTCACCGGAACGGCGAAGTCCTCGCGGAAGTGGATGCGCTTGCCGGTGAGGCTACTGGTTTCGGCAGCCATGAAGCCTATCCCGCCGGCGAACTCGCCCTAGAGCCCGCGCCGGTGTTCGAGTCTTGGCCCGCGAGTGGAACGGACTCCCGCGGCGAACCCTACAACGTGCACGCCTTCAAAGGCGTGATGACCTTCGAGGAAGCTGTCCGACCCACCCACGTGACTGTGGCGTACACCCACCACGCCGGGTTACTGGAAGTCCGCGATCTGGCCTTGCTCCCCACGGACGGGCTGGCGCCATGAATCCCGGGACGTGGTTCGGCTCGGGAGCGTCCGGGCGCGCCATCCGGCATCCCGCTTTTGCTGGCGTGGTGTGGACGCTTCTCGTCCTGTACGCCCTGGCCTGGCCGTGGGAAATCCTGCAACGGCTGCCTTGGCTGCCGGTTCCGGGCGCGACAGTGGTTAAAGGCGCCGGCGCCGCGCTCATTGGGCTGGCCCTCCTGTACTTGTTGGCCGGGCGTGGTTGGGCGCGTCTGCGGACCGGATTCGAAGCGCCCTTGGCCTTGTTTCTAGTGGCCTGCGGCCAATCCGTTCTGCATTCCCCCGCGCCCGGTCTGAGCGTTGGCCAGTTCCTCCAGTATGGCCTCTACGCCGCCTCGTTCTACGCCTTCGCCGTGCTTCTCCGAAGCGCGGAATGGTCCGCCGCCGTGGCCCGCGCTCTGATGGCGTCCAGCGCCGCCGTCGCCGTAGTGGCCCTGTGTTGCGCCGCTGGATGGATCCATCCAGCCTTTGTCGGACCCATGGAAGCCACCGGCGCCTACATCGACACCGAGACCCGGACGAGCGAAGTGATGCGTGTCGCCGCCACGGTTCCCGACTTCAATCAGGGCGTGTACCCCATGCTTCTCGCCCTGCCTGTGGCGCTCACGCTCTTCCGGCCCCAGCGCGCTGGCCGGGCGGGCGCGATATTGGGGCCGGTTGTGATTGTCTTGCTCCTCGGGGGCATGCTGGTCTCTTTCTCGCGCAGCTCCATTGTGCTCGCGGCCTGCATGCTCGCGGGGTACGGCCTATGGCGCGCGCGCGCTTGGTTTGCCCGCCGGGAGGCGCGCCGATGGGCTGGAACGACGGCTTGGGTATCCGCCGCCGTGGCCGCCGCCGTGGCCGCGGGCGCCTTGCTGACCCACGGTCCCCTCCGGGAACAGCTCGCCGCCCGGGCGCAACAGGGTTTCGTCACCCGTGATGCGTCCTACGAAGGCCGCATGTACGTCTTCGAGGTCGCCTTCCAGGAGTTGCCCCGCTACGCCCTTTTCGGGACGGGCCTGGGCGCTTCGGATATCGTGCTGGAACAGGCGGCCGATCCAGCGCAATGGGAAGGGATTACGCTGCACAGCGTGCCCCTGAAATTGCTGTTGGAGACGGGCGTCGCCGGTTTCGCCGCCTACCTTTGGTTGGCCGCTGTCATGGCCGCGCACCTGTGGCGGGGCTTGCGCGCGGCGCCGGTGGACAGCCTCCACCACGACACGCTCCTGGCCTTAGCCATGGGGTTCGTGGCGTCCTTCGCTGTCCTCGCCATACAACCCTTCATGACGCTGTCCCTGTATCCTCTCCTGGCGGCGATGGTGGTGGGGCCGCTGCTGGGCCGGGACGCCCCTGGAGAGGCAGCAGCGTCTGAATTGGCCGCCGTTGGCCCTAGGGCGAAGGTCCGGGGGCTCGCCGTTGGCATGGCCGTGTTGCTCCTCACTGTCCCCGCCAACATGGTTCAATTCCAGCAAGCGGTATCCCGGGCCAGCGTTTACGCCGACACGCTTCATCGGGGTTGGAGGGCCGAAGCGGAGGGAGCCTGGCGCCGGGCCGCGCGCGCCTACGATGATGCGTATGCGCTGATGTGGCCCAGGTCAGGGCCCGCCAGCCCGTTCACGGCCCATCCCTACTATGGAGAAGCGGTTCGCGTTCCGGACTTCGCCTACTTCGCCGAGTACATGCGGCCCGGCTACGAGGCGATGAGCGCCGAGGCCTACGCGCTGCTGGGCGTCGGCCGCGCAGCCTACGCCCGCCGGGATTACGCCCAGGCGGCGCCGGCGTTCCGCAATCTCACGGTCCGGCATCCCGAGTACGCGTTCGCTCACTTTGCTCTCGCGGAGACCTTGTGGGCCCGGCAGGATTTTGTGGAGAGCTTGGCGCATTATGGCGAGGTCGCCGCGCATGCCGGGGTGCTGGGCAACTGGCGTTTCAAGGATCGGATATTGGACGCCTTCGAGGCGCGATTGGACGCTCTCGCCCAAGAAACAGGCGTCCACGCGAGACAGGCGCGGCTGGACCTGCTGCGCCGCGTGGGGCGTTGGGAGGAAGCCGTGGAGGAGGCCCGGGCGCTGACCCAAGGGGACGATCCCGCGCCGCACGCCTGGTTCCATGTGGGCGCCGCCGCCGAGATAGACGGCGACCCCGGCGCCGCCCTTGAACACTACGAGCGCGCCCTTTCCCAGGCGCCCGGCCACGCCGCGGTGGCCCAGGCGGCGGCCCGTCTCCGCTGAATCCGCCGCTCGGGACCGGAACCGGTTCCGCTCCAATGCTTCGCGCCCTCCCCCTGATCGCCGGAGACGTTTGGCCGGACATCGTTGCGCGCTCTCATGCTCCTCAAGTTGCCGGGCATACGGGCTGCATGGTATTATGAGCGGGCTTACAAGGGGCGATGCGTTTTCCCGGCCATAGGGCGGGTCTGCCGTCTTTTTCCGGCGCGGGCGTCCCGCGAAGGGCGCGCCCCGGCGGCATTTCGATCTCCAGCGTTTCCATTCCCCATTCAAGAGGAGTTTCCTTCGTGAAGAGCGACATTCACCCCGAATACGTGACAACGCAAGTGACATGCGCTTGTGGCAACAGCTTTGAAACCCGTTCCACGAAGTCGAAGATCCACGTGGAAATTTGTTCCAATTGTCATCCCTTCTACACTGGCAAACAGAAGTTTGTGGACAGTGAAGGCCGGGTCGACCGCTTCAATCGCAAGTACAACCGCACAAGCAACTGATAACTGTTCATGGACGCTGCATTGCGCGCGCGCCTGGAGGCCACGGTCGAGGAGTACGAGCGGCTGTCCCGGGAGATGTCCACCCAAGAGGTGGCGTCGGACCCGGATCAGTACCGTCAATACGCCAAGGCGCAGGCGGACTTAGAGGCCATCGTCGAAAACTACCGGGCGTATCAAGCGGCCCAGCAGGCCCATGACGACGCCATTCAGATGCTTCAGGCGGAAGACGATCCAGAGATCCACGAATTGGCGGAGCAAGAGCGCGAGCAGGCCAGCGCGCGTATGGAGGAACTGGAGAAAGCGGTCCGGCTTCTCCTGCTCCCGAAGGATCCCTACGACGAGAAGAACACCATCGTCGAGATCCGCGCCGGCACGGGCGGCGATGAAG
>SLHB01000512.1 GCA_007136375.1 Candidatus Hydrogenedentota bacterium | reverse complement strand
TGCGCGAACGCGGCCTGGCCAATGAAGTGTCGACCATGGCCATGGCGCTGCACCAAGACGGATTCCTCTACGCCACGGCGACGCTCCAGCCCGGCCAGGACATGGACGAGGTTTTGGAGGCGTTGAACGGCCACATGGAGGCCGTCCGCGAGGAGCCCGTCGATTCACGCGAACTGGAAAAGATCCAGAACCGCCTGCGCTACAACGTCATATCCGGCCTCTTCAGCCGCTTCAACCGCGCCAGGGAGATGGGCGCGGCCACCCTGGAGCTTGGCCATCCGGAGGGCCTCAACGAGGAACTCCAGGCCATCGCCGAAGTCACGCCAGACGACATCCTCCGCGTGGCCCAGGAATACCTGGAGCCCCAGCGCCGCACCGTACTCCGCGTTGTACCCAACCCCGAGGCGGATCCCCATCCCGACGCCGTGATCATCGCGGACGAGGAGAGCGCGGCGGAAGTGGCCGGCGAGGATGAAACGGGGGCGCCCGGCGGCGTGAAGGCCGGCGTCGAAGCCCCCGCCGAATTCCCGGAGACGCCGCCCCTGGCGGACTTGGAAGGCGAGCTTCCGCCCCTCGACACCACCGAGACCGTTCTGGAGAACGGCCTTCGGGTCGTGGTCATCGAAGACAACCGGCTGCCTCATCTCACCATGAAGCTGGGCGGCGAGTACGGCGCATGGGCCGAGAATCCCGAGACGCCGGGGGCCGCCAGCTTGGCCATGGCCATGCTGACCCGGGGCACGGAAAACTACACCGCCGCGGAACTGGCGGAGACCCTGGAATTCAACGCCATCAGCCTGAGCGGCTCCGCGAGCCGGGACGACGCCAAGCTCAACTTGTCCGCCCTCGCCGAAAAGCTGGATATCGCCATGGAGCTCATGGCCGAGGCGGCGCGGCGGCCGGTCTTCCCCGAGGAAGAATTCGAAACCCTGCGGCGTCAGCGCGTCTCCTCCTTGAGCGTCCAGGAGTCGGACCCCAGCCAGATGGCCGAACGGGAGCTCAACGCCCGGATCTTCGGCGATCACCCCTACGCGCGCCCCGCCACGGGCCGGCGCGCCGATGTCGAGGCGCTGACGCTGGACACCGTCCGCGAATGGTGGCGCACGTTCTTGCGGCCCGACGCGGCCGTCTTGTACGTGGCGGGCGATATCGGCCCCAACGAGGCCTTCGAGCGCGCCGAGGCAGCGTTTGGAGACTGGAAGCCCTCGGAGGAAGAACGCCCGGACGTGGAACTGCCTAGCATCCCGGAGCCCGAAGAGACGCACATCTACCTCGTCGATCAGCCTGGCGCGGTGCAGAGCCACATTCAGCTCGGCCAGACCTCCATCACCCGGGGGCACCCGGACTACCATTTTTCCCGCGTGTACAGCCAAGTCTACGGCGGCGGGCCGGGCGGACGCCTGTTCCAGGTGGTGCGCGCGGAGCGAGGCCTCACCTATGGCGCCTATGGCCTGGTGATCCCCCACCGGTTCGCGGGCAAATTCTTCACCGCCACCTTCACCGAGACGGCCAACACGGTGGAAACCGTCGAGGCGGTCTTGGAGGTCTTGGACAGCATGCGGGAGAACCCGCCAGGCGAGGCTGAACTTGAGTCGGCGAAGGCCTATCTCACGGGCAGCTTCCCCGGACAGATCGAGTCGCCGAGCGACGTCGTCTCCTACCAGTGGATCATCGACAGCAACGGCCTGCCTTCGGACTACTTGCAGCAGGCGATGGACGGCTACCGGGAGACCGCCCAAGACGACATCGAACGCGTCGCCAACGACATCATCGATCCGAGCCGGGTCTCCATTGTAGTCGTCGGCGACGCCAGCGTGTTCAAGGAAGCGCTCGAAACCATCGCGCCCGTGACGGTGGTAGCTGAAATCGAGGACGCGCCGCCCATGCCCATGCCAGAGGGCGAGGCGCCCGTCCCCGCGCCGGAGGATCCCCTGGAGACGCCGTAGCGCACACGCATTCCCTCGGCCCATGGGGGGCTTCCCAGCGTACCCGCTGCCCGGAAGCCCCGTGGAATTTGTCCGGGACGGCCCTTGTTTCTTGCTACACGGGCGGAAACCGGAGGTATATTATGAAGTATTTCAAGAGCAGCCAGCCCATTCCGGGCAAGGGCTTTGCCTACACATACTACGAGTGCGACGAGAGCCTCTCGGTCCGCCGGTACGTGACGTTTATCCCCGCGACGGCGGAAACGAAGCGGGTTCCGAATCCCGCCGTAAAGACCCTGTACCAGCCCGAGACCTTGATGGAGGCTACGGAAGAAGAATTCCGCCGCCATTGGCCGGCGGGCGTGGACGAGGACAACGGACAGGACGGAGAGACCGCCGCTTCCACAAGCGGCGCGCCACGGGAAGCCCGGGCCTGGAAATACTTCCACCCGGACATGACCGTGGAAGAAGCCATGAGCATCCACCCCCGGGTGTCCGAGGTCTTCGCGGCCTTCAATCTCGGCGGCTGCGGCCATTGCGCCATCGGCGGCTACGAAACCGTCGCCCAGGTGTGCGCGGCCTATGGCGTGGATTTGGACACCTTGATGGAGGTCCTGGAGGACCTCGTGGCCGCCAGCGAGAAACACGCCCAGGCCCAAGCCTCTTCGTAGCCGGTTTGGCCGGGCGACCCTGTGCAAACCCAGTAACAAGCCGTCCACCCGGGCCGGAGACGGCGCTGTTGAGGAGAAATGTACATGTCTGTTGGGAACACCACGGAATCGGCGCCCAAGAAAGGCATCATGAGCGTGAGCGAGGCCGCGGCCCAAGAGCTGAAACGCCTGTTGACGGAAGACGCGCAACGGGACGCCGACGGCGTGCGCGTCGCGGTCAAGGGCGGCGGATGCTCCGGGCTTTCCTACGTCCTCGAATTCGACACCATGCGCGAGGGGGACAACGTGCATGAGGAGCAGGGTGTCCGCTTCTATATGGACCGCAAATCCTCGATCTATCTCAAAGGCATTCTGCTGGACTATAGGGCGGGGCTCCACGGGAAGGGATTTCAGTTCAAGAATCCCAACGCGTCGAGCACCTGCGGTTGCGGTGAATCCTTCAGCGTCTAATCCCCTGGCGCGATTCCTCCTCGCCCATTCATGACCATGGCCGAACCGATTGAGGCTCAAGTCCGCGCCGCGCGTGAGAACGCCGGCGTGTGGCTATGGGAAGAGGGCGCCTTCCTGCGCTTCACCGGCAAGGATGTCGCTTCCTGGCTCCAAACCCAGACCACGAACAACGTGGAGGCCCTCGCCCCGGGCGGCGGTTGCGCCAACGCCCTCCTCGACCGCAAGGGCCGCCTCCAAGCCCACTTCACCCTTCACCGCTGGGAAGACGACTACTGGCTCATCACCACCGCCGGCCAGACCGAAGGGCTCCTGAAGCACTTGGACGCGCACCTCTTCATCGAGGACGTGGCGATGGAAGACGCGTCCGCCGAGCTGGGCCACGTGGTCCTGGAAGGCCCCCGGGCGTCTTGGATCCTCGCGGAAGCCTTGGGCCAGGACGCCGTGGACGCCGCAGCCGCGTTGCCCGCCGAATCCCACGCCTGCCTCCCCTTGGAGATCCTAGGGCATCAGGCGCTGTGCTTCCGCCAATCCCCCGCGGGCGGCGATGGCTTTCTGCTGGTGACCCAGCGGACGGAGACACGGCGGTTCTTTGACGCGCTCCTCCGCGCCGGCGCCAGTGCGGGATTGACGGCTGTCGGTCCCGAGGCCCAAGAGATCCTGCGCATCGAGGCCGGCCTTCCCCGCTGGGGGCGCGACATGGACAGCGCCTTCCGCATCCCCGAGACAACCCTGGAACGGACCTGCGTCGACTATGACAAGGGCTGTTTCCTCGGCCAGGAAGTCGTGGCCCGGCTGCGCGCCTACAGCTCCGTGAAGCAGGCGCTCATGGGCCTCGAATGCGAATGCGCCGCCGACGCCTTGCCGCCTCATGGGGAGGCCCTGTACCTTGCGGCGCCAAGCGGCGCGGAAGCGGCTAACGCTTCGCCAGAGACGCCGAAAAAGGTTGGCCAAATCATGAGCCGGACCTATTCCCCAACTCTGGGCCGGGTCATCGCCTTGGCGTATCTGGATCGGGACCACCGGACGCCCCACCGACGCCCGCGGCTCGCCGGTCCTGGTGGGGACAAGCCCTTTAACGCCACGGTGAAGGTGCTCCCCTTCTACGAGGCGCCCGCGCCCGCGGCCCGGGCCGAACGCCTGTACCACCAAGCCTTGGAGCGATTCGAACAAGACGCCAGCGACGAAGACCGCGGGGCGATCGACCTCCTGAAGGAAGCCATCCTCCTGAAACCGGACTACGAAGACGCCTATGAGGCCCTCGGCGTCATTCTGAACCGGCAAGGCCACGTGGACGAAGCCATCCGCTATATGCGAAGGCTCGCCGCGATGAATCCCAATTGCGTCATGGCCCACACGAATCTGTCCGTCTTCTATATGACCAAGGGCATGATCCAGGAGGCCGAGGAAGAAAAGGCGCAGGCGGCCGTGCTCCAAATGAAGCACGCGCGGGAAGCGCGGAAAGCCGGAGAAATCGCCGCCGAGGAGCGCGCGCGTATCGAACGGGAAGCCCGCGAACGCATCGGCATGTTCCAGGAAGTGCTGGAGCTCGATCCCAGCGATCCCTTGGCCACCTATGGACTGGGCGCGGCGTATATGCAGCTCCAGGAGTACGGCGACGCCATACCCTGGTTCTCGCGCGCCGCGGAAACGCAGAAAGACTACAGCGCGGCCTTCCTCAACCTCGGCAAATGCCTCGAATTCACCGGACGCGCCGAGGAAGCGGCGGACGCCTACCGCAAGGGGATTGAGGCGGCCAACCGCAAGGGCGACCTCATGCCCATGCGCGAGATGGAGCGCCGGCTCAAGCACCTGCCCACCGGCCCGGAAGAGGCCAAGCCCGCCGGGAGCGGCTGACTCCTGTTCCAAATGCGCGGGAAACACGCGGATCCTTTTGCTAGAACGCCGGGCGTTGTGCTATCGTGATTCCCGCGTAGCGTGCTCGAATTGTATATATGGTCCCCCTTTGGGATAGGCGAACCCCGCGCCGGCCGGTAAGAGCTAATCCTGCCTGGCCCCGGCGCAGCGACCCGCGAAACCCTGCCCACTCCGGAGCAGCCGAATGGTTCAGATACTCCGCGATTGGTACCAGCGCCACTTCACCAATCCGCAAGTCGTAATCCTAGCATTGCTCCTCTTCGCCGGAGCAATGATCATCATATTCGCCGGCCGGCTTCTCGCGCCCCTTCTGGCCAGCGTCATCATCGCCTATCTGCTCGAAGGCGGCGTCAGGTTCCTCGAGCGGCGGCGCGTCCCCCGGTTCACGGCCGTCATCCTGGTCTTCTCCATCTTCTTCTGCGCCCTCGTCGTGGTCAGCCCTATCCTGTTCACCATGATCTCCCGCCAGATCATTCAACTCGTCCGCGAGCTTCCGGGCATGATCTATCAAGGACAGGACCTATTACTGACCCTGCCCGAGCGCTATCCGCAAATGATCTCGGAAGAACAGGTCCGGGAAACCATGCTCATGATCCGCCAAGAGGTGACCAACCTCGGGCCCCGCGTCGTCACGCTGTCCATCAGCAGCGCCATGCACCTCGTCACCGTCCTCGTCTACATGATCATCGTGCCGCTCACCGTCTTCTTCCTCCTCAAGGATAAGGAAGCAATCCTCAACTGGCTGGTCACTTTTCTGCCCCGGGAACGCCGGCTGGCAGACCAGGTGTGGGCGGAAGTCAACGAAAAGATTGGCAGCTATATCCGCGGCAAAGCCTTTGAGATTGTCATCGTCTGGGCGGTGACCTACATCACCTTCAGCATATTCGGTCTCAACTACGCCATGCTGCTGTCCTTCGCCGTCGGCCTCTCCGTCATCGTGCCCTACGTCGGCGCCGCCGTGGTCACCATCCCCATCGCCATCGTCGCCTACTTCCAATGGGGCTTCGGCGCGGAGTTTGTCTACATTCTCATCGCCTACGCCGTCATTCAGTTCATCGACGGCAATCTCCTGGCGCCCCTCCTGTTCTCCGAAGTCGTTAACCTCCATCCCGTGGCCATCATCTCGGCCATCATCATCTTCGGCGGCATCTGGGGCATGTGGGGCGTCTTCTTCGCCATCCCCCTCGCGACCCTGGTGCAGGCGGTCATAAAATCCTGGCCGCGCTACCCGCAAGAAGCGGCGGGCGCCGCCGAGCAGCCGCCGCCGGAAGAGACGGCCCCCGAAGCGGAGCCGGACCCGCGACAGCCCGCCTCCCAGACCACGCCCCGATCCGGCGAGGTTTCCTAAGCTTCGCGAAAGCGGGCCGTGAATCCCGTGAAATACCAACGGATCATTTTCGACTTTGACGGGACCTTGGCCGACTCGTTCCCCTTTTTCGCCCGCGTCATCAATGTCCTCGCGGACAAGCACGGCTTCGCCCGCCTGTCAGACGAGGATTTGGAGGCCTTGCGGGGCGCGAGCGCGGCGGAGATGATCAAGCGGACCGGCCTGCCCATGGGGAAGATCCCCATCGTGGC
>SLHB01000016.1 GCA_007136375.1 Candidatus Hydrogenedentota bacterium | reverse complement strand
ATTCCGCCGCCAACTCGGGGTCCGCCGGAATGCCAAACTGCACTACGAACCCAGGCACGACGCGGAAGAAGCGGGCTTCGTCAAAGAACGCCATGTCCACGAGCTCGCGGAAGCGCTCCGCGCCCAGGGGGGCCCACTCGGGATAACATTCCACCACGAAGTCGCCCACGGACGTCTCGAATTTCACTTGAAAAGGCTCAGGCAACGCTTCCTCCTCTGTTGGCTCAATGGCGGCCAAGGCCGCTTGCTGGCTTGCGGCGCCGGACGCGTCCCCGCCCTCGGCGCGAATGGCCTGCTCCGCTTGTTCAGTGCGCTCCAGGCGCTCCAACACGTTCAGCGCTTCCTCGCGGTGCGCGTCGGTGAGACGGGGCGGCCGGAGCTGGTACAGGCCCGCTAACACGATGGCGGTGACCAGGGCCACGCCTATGGCAAGGTGTTTTCTGTTCATTGTCGCCGTATTCTCCGTTGCAATTCGCAATTATCGCCATGGAAAACGCCGGGAGTTGTCCCGAAACCGGCTCTATTGTAACGCATTGGGCGGACATTATTCCTCAAGTTCGCCTTCGGGAAAAGAGCCGAGAACCTTGAGCTCGGAGCACTCGGCCTTGAGCTCCTCCAATGCGTCATGGACGTGGGGTTCGCCGGCGTGCCCCATGAAATCCACGAAAAACACATACTCCCACGCCCGCTTCTGGGAAGGGCGCGACTCGATACGGGTCAGATTGATGCCGTGCCGGGCCAAGGGCTGCAACAACGCGTAGAGCGCGCCGGGACGGTCGTTCACGCTGAACAGGATGGCCGTCTTGTCGTGGCCCGTGGGCTTCGCCCGGTGGCGTCCGGTCCGCTCATGGCCGATGACGAAGAACCGGGTGAAATTGTGGGGCGCGTCCTCTATCGAGGAAGCGATGATGTTCAGATGGTAGGTTTCCGCCGCGAGATCGCTGGCGATGGCCGCGGCGCCAGGCTCCGCGGCGGCGACGCGCGCGGCCTCGGCGGTGCTGGAGGTCTCGGCAAGCTCCGCTTGGGGCAAATGGGCCTTGAGCCAGTTCCGGCATTGCACGAAGGGTTGGGCCTTGGAGTACACCTTGACGATGTTCTCAAGCTCGCTGTTCGATAAGAGGTTCTGGGTGATATGGAGCATGATCTCGTTGAGGATGCGAAGATCGGACACGACGAAGCGGTCGAGGGTGTCGCTCACGCCGCCGCCCATGGACGTCTCGACGGGCACCACCCCGTAGTCGACCCGCTTCCGCTCCACCTCGGTGAACACGTCGTCCACCGTCGCGGCGGGATGGAGCGACGCCATGGCCCCGAACACGCGGAGGGCCGCCATGTGACTGAAGGTGTCCCGCGGGCCGAGGTAGGCCACGGTCACCTCCCGCTCCAGTGCGCGGGTCGCACTGATTATCTCACGGAAAATGGCGCGGATGGCGGGCGCGTCCAAGGGCCCTGTATTGTTCTTCTTGAGCTGCTCAAAGATGAGTTTTTCCCGTTCCGGCGCGTAAATGGGCTTGCCGGTGGATTGCTTTATTCGCCCGATTTCTTCCGCGTAGCGCGCCCGTTCATTCAGAAGCTCCAGTATATGCGCGTCGGCCTTGTCGATCCGTTCCCGCAATTCATCCAATGTCACCTGCCCTTGCCCTCCACGATTTCCAGCGGCGCTTTGCTGACCATGAATTCCCGGGTGCGCCCTGTCTGAAAGCGGATCCGGGCCCGCAGTTTCTTGCCCGCGCCAGCGGTGTACATGACCGTGCCGTCGCCAAAGGTGGCGTGGCGCACGCGGGTCCCCATCTTGATGCGCGCCACGTCGATATCTTCAGTTGGCGCGGCGCTCGCGGCGGCTCCCTTTCGCCCGCGGGAGGGCGCGGCCCCGGCCTCCTGACCCGCCAGATCAAGGCTGCCCTCGGGAATCTCTCCGAGAAAACGGGAGGGCTCCGACGGCCGGGACTCTCCGTACATGACGCGGCGCCGGGCGTACGCGAGGGTCAGCGTCTGCCGCGCCCGCGTCATCGCCACGTAGCACAGGCGGCGCTCCTCCTCGATCTCTTCCTCGGAATCCTGGGAGCTGGCGTGAGGCAACAGACCTTCCTCCAGCCCCACCAGATACACATGGCCGAACTCCAAACCCTTCGCGCTGTGACAGGTCATGAGCGTCAGGGACGGCGCATCGGGTTCGAGGTTGTCCACGTCGCTGACCAGGGCGAGGTCCTGCAGGAACGTCAACAGATCGGCGCCGCCTTCGTGCTCCCGGTCGTATTGGGCGCAGGACGAGGCGAACTCGTCGACAATTTCCAGCCGCGCGCGGAAGTCCTTCTCGTCGCTCTCCTCAACATACTTCCGGTAGCCCGTCTCGTCCATGATACGCTTCACCAACGCGCCGGGGCCCTGGGTCTTCGCCGCCAGGGCCAGGTCGTCGATGAGATGCACAAAGGCCGCGATGGCCTTGCGCGCCCGGGGATTCAGGGTCTGATCCGTCTCCACGTCGCGCAGCACTTGCATCAACCCCGCGTTCCGCTCCCGGGCGTAACTGTTGAGATGCTCCAGCGTCGTGGCGCCGATGCCCCGGGGCGGCACGTTGAGGATCCGGCGCAGGGAGACGTCATCGGCGGGACTTGCCACCAGGCGCAGATAGGCGAGCAGGTCTTTCACTTCCTTGCGGCTGTAGAATTGGATGCCTCCATAAACCCGGTAAGGCGTGCGCGCTTTACGAAGGGCTTCTTCCAGAACACGGGCCTGTCCGTTCGTGCGATAGAGGACCGCCGTCTCGTGGAGGGGCAGATTCCGCAGGGCCGCGTCCGCCGTGATGAAGTCCGCCTCGTCCGCGTCGTTCTCGGCCTCGTACAGCCGGACCGGATCGCCCGCGTCCAGATCGGTCCAGAGGGTCTTGCCGAGGCGGAAGACGTTGTTCGACACGACGGCGTTGGCGGCCTTGAGGATGGCCTTCGTGCTCCGGTAATTCTGCTCCAGGCGGAGCACCCGCGCGTCTGGAAACGTTTCCTGAAACTGGAGCACGTTGTTGATGTCCGCGCCGCGCCACGAATAGATGCTCTGGTCCTCGTCGCCGACGGCGAAGAGGTTGCCGTGGCCCTCGCTCAAGAGCTTCGCCAGAACGAACTGGGCGTGGTTGGTGTCCTGATACTCGTCCACGTGGACGTAGCGGTAGCGCCGCTGGTAACGCTCCAGGGAGGGCGGATGGGCCTTGAACACCTTCACCGGCAACACCAGCAGGTCGTCGAAGTCCACCGCGTTGGCGTTGTGCAAGGCTTCATGATACTGGGTCCAAAGCCGGTGGAGCGCCTCGTCCTCCCGCGCGGCGGCGTCCTCCGGCTTCGGCGCCTCCAGTTGTTGCTTCAACCCGCTTATCCAGTTGAGCGCCTCCCGGGGAGACACGCGTTCGAAGGCCGGAGGCAACTCCTTGATGAGCCGCTTCATCAACGACAACTGGTCGGCGTCGTCGAACACCGTGAAGCCGCCGCCGCGGCCGAGATGCTCTATCTCCCGGCGCAGGACATACAAGCCGAAGGCGTGGAACGTGCCCACCCACGCGGCGATGCGGCCGAGGCCCAGGCGCTCGGCGGCGCGCGCTTTCATTTCGTTGGCGGCCCGGTTCGTAAAGGTCAGCGCGAGGAGATAGCGCGGATCCACGCCTTTCTCGCTGACAAGCCAGGCCAAGCGTTCAATGATTACGCGGGTCTTCCCCGTGCCGGCGCCGGCCAGGACGAGTACGGGGCCGTCCCCTTCCTCGACGGCGCGGATCTGAGCTTCATTGAGGGCGTGCATAATCTATGGAGCGTCCCGGGGTGTGGGTGCAAACGGCGGCTGCTGCTTCATACTGTCGGCGGAAACGCGATCCTACGGCACGCCCCCCCATATTTCAAGACGCGGACGTTTGACCGGTACAGCGGCAGGTGGTATTATTCTTGTAACTATCGGGGCAATAGGCAGCAAGGAGTCGATCATGAAGACCGCGCGCGCACATGGTTTCACGCTCATCGAACTGCTCACCGTCATCGCGATCATCTCTATCCTGGCCGCCATCACGACGGTCGCGGCGCCCCGGATTATCGAGCGCGCCCGGATAAGCAACACGCAGAGCGCGATGAATGACCTGCGAACCGCTCTGAGCACCTACTACGCCGACCATGGCAGCTTCCCGCCAGGTTACGGGTATTTGCTCCACGTCAGCCAGGCCGGAGAGACGTATCACAATGTCATCCCCTACACGATGCGCCTGGGCATCCACCGGAACTTCAATCATTACGACCCCTTCTCCGAAAGCCACGACACCAACATGGACGGCCAGATAAGCCTGTTGGAGTTCACCCCCTTCGGCGCGCAAGCGGGGCCCGGCCAATACTCCCTGCCGGTGAACCGCTTCCTGCCTGGCAATCCGCCAGCCGACACCGCCGAGGATCTCCAGCGCCAGCTTAACGAGCAACGGCCTTTCGTCTACATCCCCGTTAATTCGCGGCAGGCGGAGTTGGTCAGCAACTTCTACCACCGAAACCAGAACTACGACTTCCGCGAACGGATGTACGCCCAAGTATGGGACGATAGCGAAGGCTGGCTGGCGCGCGTCAACATCCCGCCAGCCGGGACAGAGTACGACCGTTTCGTCCTGATCAGCGTCGGCCCCGACCAAAACACTTCAGGCTTGCTGCCGGAGCCGCTGGGCGGCGAACCGAACGAAACGGTCTACGACATCACGGCGTTGCGGGCCTATTTCCTGGCTACCCGCGACCTGCGGGGCGACGGCAACCCCGACTTTGACTTCATCGCCCGGACCCGCGAAGGCGCCGGCGACCCCATGGCCTATCCGGAATACGACCCCGACGGCAGCCTCCAGCTCAACCTGTTGCCCGACGGCAGCAACCGCGGCGGCCCCATGATTCTCCAGTACTAAGCCGGCCCCCGCAAACAGAGGCATTCCCGCCCCCTTCCAGGCGTCCCTGGGAGGGGGCTTTCTTTGCGCCCACCCTCCGAAGCGCCCCGGTGGAATGAGCCGCGCCTTGTCTGCCCTCGGGCGCGGCGGTAAGATAGGCCCGCGCGTGCGGGACGCCCGCGGCGCCGTTACTGGACAAGAGCAATAGGAGGGGAAGGGCATGAACAGACATCACGGTGGCGCGGGCGCGCGGCTGTCACGGATAGGGCTATCCCTCGCCGTCCTCGCGCTGGCGGCCCCTTGGGCGGACGCGGAAATGGCGCGCGGCGTCGTCTTTCACGACAAGAACGGCAACGGCGTCCAAGATCCCGGCGAACCGGGCGTGCCAGGGGCCCTCGTCTCCAACGGACGCGACGTCGTCGCCGCGGACGATGATGGCCGCTACGCCATTCCGGTCTGGGACGACTGCATCGTCTTCGTCATCAAGCCCCGGGATTGGGCCCCGCCTGTCGACGATAACGGCCTCCCCCAGTTCTACTACATCCACAAACCCGAGGGTTCGCCGGATCTCGAATACCCCGGCGTGGCGCCCACGGGCCCCTTGCCCCGCCGCGTCGACTTCCCCCTTATCCGGCGCGAAGAGCCAGACGCCTACACCGCCATCGCCTTCGCGGATCCCCAACCCCACAACATGGAGGAAATCGCCTATCTCGCCCACGATGTCATCCCCGAACTCGTGGGAACCGACGCCCTCTTCGGCCTCACCCTCGGCGATATCGTGGGGGACCGGCTGGACCTTTTCGAACCGCTCAACGCCGTCATCGGACGCATCGGCGTTCCCTGGTGGAATGTCATCGGCAACCACGACTTGAATTTCGATGGTGAAGGCTTCTGGGAGACCAGCGAAACCTTCCAACGCGTCTATGGCCCGCCCTGGTACGCCTTCGAATACGGACCGGTGAGCTTCATCGCCCTGCACAGCACGGACTGGCATGGAGACGGCTACACCGGGCGCGTCCACGAGGACCAACTCGCCTTTGCCCGCAACTACCTCGAACACACGCCCGAGGACAACCTCGTGGTTCTGCTGATGCACATTTCCTTGGTCCATGACGACAGCCAAGTCCCCGGCCACGCCTTGGAGAATCCCGAAGAAGTCCTCGCCGTGCTAGAAAACCACCCCCACAACTTTTCATTGTCCGGCCATTGGCACAACCAAGCCCACTACTGGGTGGAGGAAGGCGAACACGGCTGGATGCACGGCGAACCCCACCACCATTTCGTCGTGGGCACAGTCAGCGGAAGCTGGTGGCGCGGCCACCACGACGAGTTCGGCATTCCCCATTCCACGATGGACGACGGCGCGCCCAACGGATACCTCATCCTCCAATTCGATGGAGCGGAATACTCCTTCGTTTGGAAGGCGGCGCGCCGGCCCCTCGATTGGCAGATGAACATCTATGTAGAGCAGCCCTCTGGCGACGGCGGCGAAGACGGGCCCGGCGAAGTCATCGTCAACCCCTGGACGGGCTCGCCCCGCTCGACGGTGGAGTTGCGATTCAACGGCGAAGGCCCGTGGCGGCCCATGGAGCACTACATCGGCGCCGATCCCAATTTCGCGCGGCTCCAAGCCTTCAACGAGATCCTTCCGGAGGTCTTGGGCCGTGGCGTGAT
>SLHB01000049.1 GCA_007136375.1 Candidatus Hydrogenedentota bacterium | reverse complement strand
TTCAACGCAGGCGCTCTAAGGGGAGGTAGAAAGTGTTCCGGCATGGAGGGTTTCTCAGGCCCCCTGGGCGGCGGCGCGACGAGCGTCACTAAGCGCTCGCCGCATCCCCAGGATTGTAGTGCACCCCCCAGGGACACGGCGAGCAACTTCCTTCCAAAAGACGGAGAGGCCCCGAATTAGAGCTCCGTGTACGCCTTGTCCCGGATGTCCCGCCGGGCCAGCTCGCTGGCGTAGTGCCCCCCCATGGTGTCGCTGTGTTCCCGCGCCCAGTCGGTGAGGCGCCGTTGGCCTACGGGCTCGGCGTTCTCGACGTACAGCATGTTCTTGACCAGGCCCTCAACTTCGTCCTTGGTGAGGATGACGTCCCGGACAAACCAGCCCGCGCACCACATAGCGCCGTGGCCAATGGACGGAGGAAGGGGGAGGAAAGGCCGCTTCTTGCCTATGGCCTCACCGATGCATTGGACGAGTTCCCGGAACGTAAAGGTTTCCGGGCCGATGGCGTCGATGGCCCGTTTGCCCTCGGCCTGGCCTTCTCCCACGGCGAGGTCCGCCGCGTCTTCGACATGAATCGGCTGGAGCTTGTACTGGCCATCTCCGAACAGGGGGAACACGGGCAGCCGCCGTAACGCCCAGGCGACGTTGTTGAGGAGGATGTCCTCGTGCCCGAAGTAGACCGTTGGACGGATGATGGTGTGAGGGATGTCGGAGATGCCGAGCGTGGCCTCGAGCTGGGCCTTGCTGCGAAAGTATTCCCACGGGGAGTCCAGCGCCGCGTTGGTGATGCTCATGTGGACGATGCGCTTGATACCCGCTTTCTTGGCCGCCCGGAATAGGGCGCATGTATTGCTCACCGCTTCCGCGTGGCTGAAGTACCGGTGGTCGAAGCGGACCCAATAGGTATTGTACAGCACCTCCGCGCCGGACAACGCCTCCACAAGCCGGTCCGGCTCGTCAAAAGCGTAGGGGTGGACTTGTATCTTGTCTCCGAAGGGATGGGGACGGTTCGGCGAGTTCGTGAGGGTGCGGACCTCGTGTCCTTTGTCCACGAGGCGCTGGGCGATGTACTTGCCCGAGTATCCGAACGCGCCAGTAACAACATGCTTGGTGTACATGATCGGCTCCCTTATTCTGCCCCCGGGAACGCGAGTCCGGGCGCTGGGTTGCGCCGGCGCGCGCCGCGGCGGGCGCCAGAACCGGCCCTGCGAAGCGGTCTCGTACCTTGCAACCACGCTTATATTATAGAACATTTCCCGGCGGGCCGCTAACCCCGGGCCATGCGGCAAGCCCAACGATGCGCTGCAATCGTTGGCGCCGCTGTGGTAGAGTGCGGGCTTTACGGAGGCAGAGTGGAGGCTATCCCCCGGAATCCGGCCCACGGGCGCGCCATGGGCCCTTGAGCGCGTCCCGGAGTAGTCCGCTTCCCCCGGCCGGACCAAGAACGGCTTGTTGACGCCTCATCTTAGCAGTTTAGCCCCGGTTGTGCGAATCGCCATCTAACGCCGCGGGGATCTTAAAGAATGGACGGTGGTGTTTCAGGCCAAGCCGTACCGGATCCGGTTCAATGACCACTACAACAACGGGGCCGGTTAGTTGGTCCGGCGCGGAGCGCGGCCCGTGATTGCGTGGGCCGCGGCGGGACGCCGGCGGGAGTTTCGTGGTTATGAGGGCGTTCTTGGCGCGGCGGTTTCGTCTGGCGGAAAAAGGTACGGACATCCGGACAGAAGTCATGGCTGGGACCGCCACGTTCTTGACGATGGCCTACATCATCGTGGTGAACCCCCAGATTCTGGCCGCCGCGGACATGCCTTTCGCGGGCGTCCTATTCGCCACGGTCATGACCGCCGCCCTCAGCTCCATCATTATGGGCTTCTGGGCGAACCTGCCCTTCGCCATGGCCCCGGGCATGGGCATCAACGCCTTCTTCACCTACACATTGGTAATCGGGATGGGAACGCCCTGGGAAACCGCCTTGGGCGCTGTCTTCGTCTCGGGCGTTGTTTTCGTCGTGCTATCCCTCTTCAAGGTCCGCGAGAAGATTGTCGAGGCCATCCCGGCGTCCGTGCGGTATGGGGTCGCGGCGGGCATCGGCTTGTTCCTGGCCCTCATCGGCCTGAAGAGCGTGGACTTCATTGTGGCGGATCCCGTCACCGCGGTGAGCTTCGGCGGTCTCACGGCGCAAGTTGGAGTGTTTACCGTTGGGCTCGCGGGGACGGCGTGGATGATCATCCGCCGGGTCCGGGGCGCCTTGATCTTTGGCATTGTGGGCACATCGGCCTTGGCCCTGACGGTAAGCGGTTTGCTTGGCGCGGCGGGGCGAGAGCCCTTCGCGGCGATGCCGGAGGCCGTCTTCGCCTGGCCGAGCCTGGATGTGTTTCTCGCCATGGACGTGCGCGGCGCCTTGGCGCTCGGGATGATCTTGCCCGTGTTCACGTTCTTGTTCACGGATGTCTTCGATTCCCTGTCCACCTTCGTTGGGGTCGCGGAAGTGGGCGGATTCATCGACGAGCGGACGGGCCAGCCTGAGAATGTGGGCCGGGCCCTTCAGGCCGACGCGGCGTCGACTGTGCTGAGCGGAGTCTTTGGCACATCCAGCGGCACCACGTACATCGAGAGCGCCGCGGGCATTGAGGAAGGGGGGAGGACCGGCCTCACGGCGGTCGTGGCGGGTCTGCTCTTCCTGCCGTTCATGTTTCTCAGCCCGCTCCTCGCCCTCGTTCCGGAAGCGGCCACCGCGCCGATTCTCGTGCTGGTGGGGCTGTTTATGCTCAAACCGCTCACCAAGGTGGCGTGGGATGACTTTGAGTCGGCTCTGCCGGCCTTCCTGGCGCTGGTTCTCATTCCGTTGACCTATAACATCACTCAGGGCATCATCTGGGCCTTTCTTGTCCACACCGCGCTCAAGATCCTGTTGGGAAAATGGCGGGAACTCACGGTCACTTTGTTGGTTATCGACGCCCTCGCCATCGTATCGCTGGTGTTGGCGGCCGAGTAGGACGAAAAGACGAAAAGCGGAAGGAGGGCGAGCCATGATGACTTCGGGACGCGGCGTATTCTGTAGCATCGGACTGGCATGTCTGTTCGCGGCGGCGCCGTCACTGGCGGAGCCCATCGAGATCGCCAGTTTGGAGGCGTTGGCGGCGTACGCGGCGAAGGACGGCAACGCTGTGAGGATGGCCCCTGGCGTGTACGCCATCACGGACTACATCCCGCTGGAGGATATTCCTGAACGGAGGGAGAACGAGGCCTGGCGGTACATCGACTTCTCCGGGAGCGGAAATATCTTCGATCTTACCGGCGTCATCATCGAATTTGATACGGAGTTGCGGGAGGCTCTTGACGCGCCCGTGCACACCCCGGGCGAGTTCACCATTTCTGGCGACGACAACACACTGAAGGGCCTCAGCATCGTGAACCTCGGGGACGGAAACTCCCGGCAGGAGTGCGTGCTCTCCATCCTCGGAGACCGTAACACCTTGCGGGACTGTGAGTTTTACGTCCGCGGCTCCTATCCCTACGGCTACGGGGACTTGTTTGGAAAAGGGGGCGGCCCCATCATAGCCCACCGCAAGCACAGCGGCGTGCAGATCAGAGGGGACGGCGCGCGGCTCATTGGTTGCCGTGTGTACATGCGCTCGTACGGCCACGGTTTCTACGTCCAGGGCGCCGCCAATACCTACTTCGAGGACTGTTATGTGGAGGGGGAAATGCGGTCCACGAACGACATGCTGGCCGAGACCTCCGGCCCCGCTTTTGACGTGGACTTCCGTTCTGTGTACCGCAACCGGGACGGGGAAGAGCGGGTGGCGCCCGGCTACATGAAGTCGCTGGCGGAAGACGGCTTCCGCACCTATGGCGACGCGGTGGGGGTTACGTTCGTGAACTGCGTCGCGAAAAACATGCGGGGCGGGTTCGAGCTGCGAACGAGCGGCCCCATCCGCATTGAAAACAGCGCGGCCATCGGCAACGAGCGGGGCTTCTGGGTCGGATCCGACGCCATCGTCACCGGAAGCCGGGGCGACGCGCGGTATGGGCCCGTGCTGTTCCTGGAAGGGGAGGGCAGCTCGGTGGAGCTGGCGCTGAAACCGGAGGACTCCGCCAAGAAAGTCCACGCCCTCGCGACGATCCATGGCGCCGGTCATGAGGTGTCTATCACGCCCTGGGAGGGCCAGGAGCGCGGCCGGGAAGTCCCCATCAAACTCGGGTTCAGTCAACCGGGGGCAGGGGAAGGGATGTCGCCCATCGGAGAACGGGAAGCCAGGGACATTGCCCTGTCCAATGAGACCAGCATGCCGGTCATCATCGGCCGGGAAGCCCGGGAAAGCGCCGTGGTTACCCGGGGCGCGGTCCTTGAGGACGCTGGCGAAGCCGTGTCCGTGACCTTCCTCGATCAGTAGGCGCTTCTCAAGTGGAAAAGGCGGCGGGCTGGAGTCTCCAACCCGCCGCCTTGGCAGTGTGTGCAAGGTGCGCCGGCCGCGCTCAGCCCTCGGCGTCGCCGAAGACCAATTCGTCCGTCGGTTCCGGCGAGAAGAGGCCCGCGTTGTCCTCCGCCTGCAGGAAGAAGGTGTAGGGGCCTTCTTCCTCGGGCTCGAACTCGAACACGCCCTGGCCGCCGGACTGGCTCAGTCCCGTCTCTTCCCAATCGCCGTCGCCGTACTTCACCCAGAGATGCACCGCGCTGAGGCCGCTGCCTTCGTCGTGGGCGTCTTCATAGTGGAGCTCCAAGGGCAACTCGTTCGTGTACTCGGACTCGACGCTGAGTTGGCCGGGTTCGGGCGGCCTGGTGTCGTACACCGTCTGCGTCGCACCGGACCCGAAGGGCTCGGAGGTGAACTGGCCCTGGCTGTTCTCGGCCTGCACGGCGAAGTAGTAGGTCTGGTCTTGGTTCGTCGCCGCCGTGAAGCTGAAGCTGCCGGACTCGCCCGCGTTGGACAGGTTCGAACGGGACCACTGGCCATCCGAGCCCGCGCGGTACCACAGGTGCACGGTGATGTCGCTGTCCGCCGCGCTGGCGCCTTGGTACGCGACTTCGATGGGCATCTCCGTGGCGTAAGAGGCCGAGCTGGCCGTCCCAGGCGTGAAGGACGTGTCAAAGACCGTCATCGCCATGCCTGTCCCGCCGGGCTCCGCCGACTTGTTGCCGGCGCGGTCTTCCGCCTGGATGGCGAAGAAGTAGGTGTCGTCTCCGGCCATGCCGGCGTAGCTGAGGCCACCAGATTCGCCGGCGCCGCTCACGCTCGTCTGCGCCCACGCGCCAGAGTTGCCTTTGCGCGCCCAGAGATGGACCGCGGCAACGCCGCTGGGGCCCGCGTCGCTCACGCCCGAGTACTGCAAGGAGATAGGCGAGGCGTCGGCGAATTCCGGCGCGCTCAGCACCCCAACGGTAGGCGGCGTGGTGTCGCGCACCGTGGTCGTCGCGCCGTTGCCCGCCGGGTTCGCCGACGAGACGCCCGTGTTGCTCACGGCCACCAAGGCGAACCGGTACACGCCATCGCCGGTGAAGCCGCTGTAGGTAAACGCGCCTGAAGAGGACGTGCTCGTGGCGTCGGTGGCGGACCAGCCGCCGCCGTCCTGGCTAACCCAAAGCGTCACATGGTCCAGTCCGCTCGCCGTGCCGCCGGCGCCCTGATAGGTGATTTGGACCGTGTCCTCGTTGGTGTACTCAGGGGAGGAAAGCGCGCCCGCGTTGGGCGTCGCGTTGTCGAAGAGCACCGTAATGGCGCCGTCGCCCGAGGGGGTGGGAGACCAATTGCCCGCGTGGTCGCCCACCCGCGTCGCGAAGTGGTATTCGCCCGGCTCCGACACGGCGAAAGTGAGTTCGCCGGCCGCCGCACCGTCCGTCTGGGACTGGCCCGTGTAGCCCCACTCGCTGGATCCGGCCGCACGCACCCACAACTGCACCGAGCCAACGCCGGATCCGTTGTCCACCGCGCCGTCATAGGCGAGGGTGATGGGGGAGGAGGCCGTCATAGTCGCGCCGTCCAGCGACGCCGCGTTGGGCGGAGTGGTGTCCAGCCGCACCTCCACCGCGGCGCCTTCGCCGGGCGCCTCGGCATTGGGATCCGGCGTTCGGTTGCCCACGGCGTCCTCGACCTGAACATGGAAATGGTACACGCCGTCGCCGGAAGCGCTGTTGAAGTCGAGCGCGCCCGTCGTGGCGTTAGACGTGGCCCCGGCGAGGATCCAATCCCCGTCGCCCGCGCGGAACCAGAGGCGCGCCCGCTCGAAGGGGACCACATCTCCCTGTCCGGCCGTGTAATGGACGGTGATGGAAGCGTCGTTCGTCACGTCGTCATCAACGGAGATCGATGTCAGCTCCGGCGGCGTCCGATGCACCACCGTGCGCGCCATGTAATCGCCAGCGGCGCCGTTCGGCAGGGAGGACCGGTTGCCGGCGTTGTCCTCGGCGACCAGATAGAAGTAGTAGACGCCCTCCGGCAGCTCGCCGCCGCCGTCATAGCTCAGCGTGCCCGAGCCGTTCACGCCGCGCACGCCCGTGTTTTCCCACTGACCGTCCTGCCCGGCGCGCCGCCACAACTGCACTTCCTTCAGGCCGCTGCCGCCTT
>SLHB01000291.1 GCA_007136375.1 Candidatus Hydrogenedentota bacterium | reverse complement strand
CGCTTCCTTCATACGCCAGGCGGCGTGGCCTTTTCTTTACTGGCTGACGCGATTCTGGTATACCCGAAGGCCGGGATTACGGGCAGCAACGGAGGTTGATGACGATGCGCTACCGAGCGGTTGCGGCGGTTGTGATGCTTGGCGTGGTGGGTGTTTTGGGGTGCGCGTCGCCCCCTTTTCGCGCGGGCGCGCCCACGGGCGCCGTTGACGTGATAGCGCACCGGGGCGCAAGCGCCTATGCGCCGGAGAACACGCGCGCGGCGTTCGAGCTCGCCATCGATATGGGGGCGGACTGGTTCGAGCTCGATTGCCATCTCAGTGGAGACGGGGAGATCGTCGTCATTCACGACCCTACGGTGGACCGCACGACGGACGGCTCCGGCGCCGTGGCGGGCATGACGCTCGGCGAGTTGCAGGCCCTCGACGCGGGATCGTGGTTCGGCGACGAATTCGAGGGCGAGCGGATACCCACCTTGGGCGAGGCGTTGGACCTTGCCCGCGGCCGGATTGGCGTGTACGTGGAATTGAAGAGCGTCGATCGCGATCGCCAGCTCATGCAGCATCTGCTTGCGGTGGGCGAAGGGCGGGACAGCCTGATCCCCCGGCAGTCCGCCCGGGTGCTGGACCTCATCGAGGCGAGCCGCAGCGCCAACTACGCCCTGGCCACCCGGGCCGTGGACCTCATCCGCGAGCGGGACATGAAGGACCAGGTCGTCATCCAATCCTTCTCGCCGGTCATCGTCGCCGTGGTCCGGGCCATCGATCCGCGGATCCGGGTCGAGTTCCTGGGGACGTATGATCCGGAGGACCGGGCGGCATGGGCGCTGTTCCTCCGTTGGGGCCAGCTTATGAACCCCCACGGATTCAACCCGAACTACCACAATATCACCGAAGAGCAGGTGCGCATGTTCCAGGACGCGGGCCGGACCGTCAACGTTTGGACGGTGAACGACGCCGAAGACATCGAGCGTATGGCGAACATGGGCGTCGACGGCATTATCACCGACTATCCCGACGTCGCTGTCGACGTGCTGTCCGGCATGGGCCTGCGCTGACCGGGGGCTGACCGACCGCTTATCGCGCGTCTATCGTGAGCGGCCGCGCGGCGCCTACCGTCCGAGCAGTTCCCATACGCGGCGGCGCAATGCCGGGAGGACCTCCGCCTCGAACCAGGGATTCCGCTGCAACCAGCGGGTATTGCGGAAGGAAGGGTGGGGGATGGGCCAATACTTGGGTTGGTAGCGTTCCCACGCCCGGACCGTCTCCGTGAGAGTCTTCTCCCGCCGGCCTTGCAGGTAGTAGCGCTGAGCGTGCGCGCCGGCCAGCACGATCAAGCCCACGTCCGGCAATTGCTCCAAGAGGGCGCCGTGCCATGCGGGCGCGCATTCGGGCCGGGGCGGCAGGTCGCCGCCGCGCGCGTCCCGGCCGGGATAACAAAACCCCATGGGGACCAGGGCGACCTGGCGCGCGTCGTAGAAGACCGCCTCCTCCATGTCGAGCCACTGCCGGAGGCGGGCGCCGCTCCGGTCGTTCCAAGGCACGCCGGTTTCGTGGACGCGCGTTCCGGGCGCCTGGCCGATGATGAGCAGCTTGGCCGAAGCCGCCGCCCGGACCACGGGACGGGGCCCGAGCGGCAGATGGGCTTCGCACAAGCGGCACGCGTTGATGCGCGCCAGTAGGGCTTCAAGCTCGGTCGCCGGCGCCATGGGGATGGGCTCCAAGTGTTCCGGCGGCGGGAAGCCGGCAGGCGGGATTACCCGGCGATCACGCCCCGCTCCCGGAGCACGGCCAATACGGCTTCCGCGCATTCCTCTAGGGTCTGTTTGCCCGTGTCGACCGTCAGTTCAGGCTTCGCGGGTTCTTCGTAAGGGGCGCTGACGCCCGTGAACTCGGGAATCTGGCCGGCGCGGGCCTTCTTGTACAAGCCCTTCGGATCCCGCTCCTCGCAGATGTCCAGATCGCACTTGACGTAGATCTCGAAAAAGGTCCCTTCCTCCGCGATCTGACGGGCCTTGTCCCGGTCCGCTTGGTACGGAGAGATGAAGGCGGTGAGCGTTATGACGCCGGCCTGCGTGAACAGATGGGCCACCTCGCCGATGCGCCGGATGTTTTCTTCCCGGTCCTCGGGCGAAAAGCCGAGATCCTTGTTGAGGCCATGCCGGATGTTGTCGCCGTCGAGCACGTAGGTGCGGCACTGCATTTCGAAAAGCGCGTTTTCGACGGCGTGGGCGAGGGTGCTCTTGCCCGAGCCGGACAAGCCGGTGAACCACAGGGTCACGGCCTTGTGGCCGTTCAGGCGCTCGCGGTCCGTCTTCGTAATCTCGGCCTCGTGCCAAGTGATGTTGGTCGCTTTGACGTTTTCTTTCATGACGTGCGCTCCGTTTCGTTAATGGGTTTAAGGGGTCCTGCACGCGGAAGGGCCCAGCCAGGCGCTCCGAAGTGAAGCTGGGAATGAAGAGGCGGAGAACCCGCGCATGGGATCCTCCGCCTCGGATGGATGCATCGATTGACTGACTGGCTTGCGCGGTTTAGACGCCCGCCTTCTTACGCAGTTCGTCCGCCTGATCCGTGTCTTCCCACCGCAACTTGATGTCCGTGCGGCCGAAGTGGCCGTACGCGGCGGTGGCGCGGTATTGCGGCTTCTTCAGCTCAAGCGTCTCCACGATGGTGGCGGGACGGCAATCGAAGTGGTCCATGAGGATCTTGGAGAGCTTCGACTCGTCGACCGTGTTCGTCCCGAAGGTGTCGACGTTGATGGAGACGGGCTGCGCGACGCCGATGGCGTAGGCGAGCTGCACTTCGCAACGCTCGGCCAAGCCCGCCGCGACCACGTTCTTCGCGATGTAACGGGCCATGTACGCGGCCGAACGGTCCACCTTGCTGGGGTCCTTACCGCTGAAGGCGCCGCCGCCGTGCCGGCCCATGCCGCCATAGGTGTCCACGATGATCTTCCGGCCGGTGAGGCCGCAGTCGCCGACAGGACCGCCCACGACGAACCGGCCCGTGGGGTTCACGTGATACTTCACGTCGCCCTTCACGAGATCCTGGGGGATGACCGGGCGCACGACTTCCTCGATGATCGCCTTCTTGATGTCTTCCTGGGAGATGTCCGGCGAATGCTGGTTCGAGATCACCACGCTGTCCACGCGGACCGCCTTGCCCTTGGAGTACTCAATGGTCACCTGGGACTTGCCGTCCGGCTGGAGCCAACCAAGCTGGCCGCTCTTGCGCAACTCGGAGAGGCGCAAGCCCAGCTTGTGGGCCAGGAGGATTGGCATGGGCATGAGTTCTTTGGTCTCATTCGTCGCGTATCCGAACATCATGCCCTGGTCGCCGGCGCCCTGCTCCCTATCGTCCGTGGCCGTTACGCCCAAGGAAATGTCGGGCGACTGCTCGTCGAGCCCGACCAGAACGGCGCAGGAATTGCCGTCGAAACCGGAGTCTCCGCCGGTGTAGCCGATATCGCAGATGGTCTTCCGGGCCGTCTTCATGATGTCGACGTTCGCCTTCGTCGTCACTTCGCCGGAAATGACGCACAGGCCCGTGCTCACCATCGTCTCGCAAGCAACCCGGCTATTCGGATCTTGTTCCAGCATGGCGTCCAGAATGGCGTCGGACACTTGGTCGGACACCTTGTCCGGGTGGCCTTCGGTCACGGACTCCGAGGTAAATAGGATCCCCTCTTTGTCAATGATCATGTATTCCCTCCTCGATGTAAGTTGGCGCGAAGCCGGCCCGTTAAGGGAGGCCGCTTCACGGCGTTAGTTTCCGCGGAAAGCGGACGTAAGCGCCGCCGGATCGAGCCTGAAGCCCGGGCCCATGGTGCTGCTGAGGGTGCAGGACTTCAGGTAGGTTCCCTTGGCGGCGGATGGCCGCGCCTTAACGATGGATTCAATGGCGGCCGCCGCGTTCTCTTCGATTTGGTCCGCGGTGAACGACGCTTTTCCGACGGGAACATGGATGTTCGCGAATTTGTCGACGCGGTAGTCAATCTTTCCGCGCTTGATCTCCGCCACGGCCTTTCCAACGTCCGGCGTGACGGTGCCGGCTTTAGGGCTCGGCATAAGGCCCTTCGGGCCGAGGACCCGCCCGAGCTTGCCGAGCTGGGCCATCATGTCAGGCGCGGCGACGGCCGCGTCGAAATCAGTCCAGCCGCCTTGGACCTTCTCGATAAGCTCCTCGGCGCCGACGAAGTCCGCGCCTTGGTCCTTGGCGTCCTGTTGCTGACTGTCTTGTTTGCAGAATACGGCGACGCGCACGGGCTTGCCCGTGCCATGGGGCAGGGTCACCGAGCCGCGAACCATCTGCTCGGCATGCCGCGGATCGACGCCGAGAAAAAAGGCGAGCTCGATGGTCTCGTCGAACTTGGCGGTGGCGCATTCCTTGGCCTGCTTCGCGGCGTCGGACAGCGCGTAGACGGGCTTGTCCCCGAGCTTCTCCTTCAGGGCGCGCAGGCGCCTGCCTTGCTTACGCATAGAAATATGTCTCCCGTGGTTAAGCGGATCCGCTGGGGATCCTCCCACATTGTGGCGCGAGGGCGGTCAGACCTTAGTCCGAAACCGTGATGCCCATGCTCCGCGCCGTTCCTTCGATCATTCGCATGGCGCCGTCAATGTCCGCCGCGTTCAGGTCCTGCATCTTCACCTCGGCGATTTCCTTGACCTGGCTGCGCTTGACGTTGCCCACCTTGGTCTTGTGGGGTTCGCCCGAGGCCTTTGCGAGCTTCGCCGCCCGCTTCAGCAACACCGGCGCGGGCGGGCTCTTGGTGATGAACTCGAAGCTGCGGTCTTCATAGACGGTAATCACGACGGGAATCACCAGGCCCTGCTGGTCCTTCGTCCGTTCGTTAAACTGCTTGCAGAAGTCCATGATGTTCACGCCGTGCTGCCCCAAGGCGGGCCCCACGGGCGGCGCCGGATTGGCCTGGCCGGCCGGACATTGCAGCTTGATTTGCGCCTTGACGTTTCTTGCCTTGCCTTTTGCCATAACTTTGCTCCGTGGCGCCCTGACGGCGCGTATGGGTCACCGGAAAACGCCGCGGCCGGGGTCGTGTCCGCGGCGGTTGCGGGCGGACGCGCTCCTGGCGGGACGCGCGAATGCGGGTCTGTGTAAGCGTGGGGGGAGCGGGCGGGGGACCGCCGCCCCGCCGGTCCTGTGCAGCGATAGGTTTCACGCGGAGGCTGTTGGGGCGCGCGCCCCGGGGCCCCGCGGGGCATGGAGGAGCTAGAGCTTTTCCACCTGCCAGAACTCCACTTCCACGCTGGTCAGGCGCTCGAAAATCTCCACCATGACCTTGAGTTTGCCCCGTTCCTCGTTCACTTCATCCACGTTTCCGAGGAAATTCGCGAAGGGGCCGTCGATAATCTTGACGCGTTCGCCGTCTTCGAAAGCGACCTTGGGTTTGGGCCGCTCCCGCTCGCCGCGGATCTCCTCGATGATGGCCTTCACTTCGTCCTCGTCTAGAGGCACGGGGGCGGCGCGCGCGCCGATAAAGCCACTCACGCCGGGCGTGTTCTTGATGACGTGCCACAACTCCGGATTTCGTTCCGGATGCTCGGGCAAACGGACGAGAACATAACCCGGGAAGAACTTGCGCTTCGAAATCTTGCGCTCGCCGGACTTGATTTCCGCGACCTGCTCCATCGGGACCAAGACGTCGGTGACGAGGTTGTCCAGACCGGCCTGTTCGGCGTTCGCCAGAAGATTCTTCTTGACGTTGCCTTCTTGGCCCGAATAGGCGTGAATCGCGTACCAGCGCCGCTTGATCCCGTCGTCCGGGTCCTCGCCGAGCTTGCGCTCTTCGCTGGCTTCCGCTTCATCGGCCCCGGCGCCTTCTTGCTCCGGGGCGTCCTGGTCTTCGCGCTCTTCTTCCGGCGTGTGCTCGTCGGTCACGGCGTCCTCTCCCTTATCCCAGCGCCAACAACCGGAGCACGATCGTATTGAAAATAAAGTCCATGATGGAAATGATGATAGCGAACGCCACCAGCACCACGAGCACGATAAACGTCGATTGCTTCAGCTCGTCCCAAGACGGCCACGCAACCTTCCCCAGCTCGTTCTGGACTTCGTCGAAGAATTCGCGTATCCGTCCAATGAAACCAGGCCGTTCCTGGGCGGCGCTTGCCTGCTTGGCCATGCATAACCTCGCGCGAGAATTGAGAAGTAAAGTAAAAAGAATGGCAGGACTGGAGGGACTCGAACCCCCAACCTTCGGCTTTGGAGGCCGCTGCTCTAGCCGATTGAGCTACAGTCCTGCGATAGGGAACTGGAATGCGGGGCCGTTACTTGGTTTCGCGGTGCACCGTGTGCTTGCGGTCGAAGCGGCAATACTTCTTCAGCTCCAGCCGGTCCGGCTTCTTGCGCTTGTCCCGCGTCGCCGTGTAATTTCGACGCTTGCATTCCGTGCATTGGAGTATCACATTTTCACGCATCGTTTGTCCAGTCCAACGTTGTGGGCCGTTAGTCGAGGATCTTGCTGACGACGCCGGCGCCGACGGTGCGTCCGCCTTCGCGGATGGCGAAGCGCAGGTTTTCCTGCATGGCGATGGGCGTGATGAGTTCGCCGGTGATCGTCACGTTGT
>SLHB01000353.1 GCA_007136375.1 Candidatus Hydrogenedentota bacterium | reverse complement strand
TCCGGGGCAGGCGCCGGCTTGTCTTCGGCGGCGTTCGCGTCGGGGGCCGGCTCCCGCGGCGCTTCGCCGGCGTCTTCGCTGTCGCCGGTTTCCAGTTCCAGGATATCCATGCCTTCGGCGACCTTGTCGCCGACCTTGACCAGCAGTTTGCCGACCTTGCCCGACTCGCTGGCCGGCACTTCCATGGTGGCCTTGTCGGATTCCAGCGTGATCAGGCTCTGTTCTGCCTCGATGCTGTCGCCTTCGGACACCAGGACCTCAATGACATCCACCTCGTCGAAGTCACCGATGTCCGGAACCTTGATGGTTTTCGTCGCCATGACGCGTGTTCCTTGTCAGTTGCGCGGATGCCGCGCCCGCTCTGGGTTTACGAAGAAGGGGCGGCGCGGCATGCGCGCCCAAACCGCGATTGCCGTGCTGTGGCGCGGGCCGGTATGATATCCGAGAGACGACGATGGGAGGGTTTGGAAGCATGCTGAGTCACGTCAAATTCGTGGATCTGCCGGTGCACGATCAAGATCGCGCCATCGCCTTCTACACCGGCAATCTGGGCATGGTTGTCGCGGAAGACAGCCCGTACCAAGAGGACTGGCGTTGGGTGCAACTGGCCATTCCCGGCGCGGCTACGCAGATTCTGCTTGTCCGCAGGGGAACTGGGGCCTCCGGCGCGTCGCCGGCGTTGCTCCTGATTCCCAACGACCTGGACGGAGCCTGCGCCCAACTTCGCGAGCGCGGCGTGGCGCTCACGCAGGAGCCAACGGAAGCTCCGTGGAATCCAGGGGAGCGGTACGCTTTGTTCAAGGATAGCGAGGAGAACACCATCCTCCTGGGTTCAAGCTGACCGAAACCGAGTGACGGAGTAATGGCGCCGGCTTGCGCTCCGTGGCGGGGCTGGGTCAGAATACGCCCCAGGCGCGGCGCCGCGCCGCCAACCGAGGCGATCCATTCAACAACTGGGGAGACATTAACGCCATGGGATTCAACGCCATCGCCACGGCGGCCGCGCTTTTCGGCCTCGCATTCACGCCCAACTACGACGAAGATCAGGTCCCCGACTACACCTTGCCCGACCCGCTGGTGATGGAGAACGGGGACACGGTGGAAAGTGCGGAAGACTGGTTCGAGCGGCGCCGTCCGGAAGTGCTCGGCCTATTCCGGGAACACGTGTACGGCCACCGGCCCGGTCCGCCCGAGTCGGTGGAGTTCGACGTTGTTGAAGAAGATCCGGAGGCGATGGAAGGGGCGGCCACATTGAAGCGGGTCAACATTCGGAGTCTCCATGGGGAAGGCGAGCACGCCTTCGAGCTCATCCTTTTCATACCGAACGACGCGCCGGAACCTGTTCCGGCATTTATGCTGATGAACAATCGCGGCCCAGAGAACACCGACCCAACCCGTGAGGAGCTGTCAGGGTTTTGGCCGGCCGAGGACGTGATTGAGCGGGGTTACGCCGTGGCTGCGTTCCAGGTCAGCGACGTGGCGCCGGATTCCGCGGGCAGCTTCCGGGAAGCGGCCATGAGCCTGTTCGAGGATCCCGAAGAGGACCGGACGCCCAACGGTTGGGGCGCGCTGGCGGCCTGGGGTTGGGGCGCCAGCCGGGCCATGGATTACTTCGAAACCGATGGCGCCGTGGACGCGTCGCGGATCGCCCTGTTAGGCCATTCCCGGGGCGGCAAGGCCTCCCTGTGGGGCGGCGCGGAAGACGAGCGCTTCGCCATCGTGATCAGCAACAATTCGGGTTGCGGCGGCGCGGCCATCTCTCGCCGGCGTTTCGGCGAGACAGTCGCCCGCATCAACGAGAACTTCCCCCACTGGTTCTGCCTCAACTTCCGTGAGTACGACGGCCGGGAAAACGCGCTTCCAGTGGACCAACACATGCTCGTGGCCCTCATGGCGCCCCGGCCCGTCTATGTGGCGAGCGCCGAGGACGATGGCTGGGCGGATCCCCGGGGCGAATTCCTCGCCGCCTACCATGCCGGACCCGTGTTCAGCCTCGTAGGCGAAACGCCGCTGCCGGCGGACGACATGCCGGAGCCCGGCGAACCGGCCCATGGGACCGTCGGATACCATATCCGGGAAGGCGGCCACAATCTCACGCCGGAAGACTGGGGCTACTACATGGACTTCGCGGATACACACTTCGGCCGCTAGAACAGGACGCATGCGGGCCGGTTCACGCCGGTTTCCGAACGATAAACATTGAATAGGGGAGAGTTTTTCATGAGCATGACCCCACTCGCCGCCATTGCAGGCGCGATCTGGCTTTCGTTTACCCCCATTTACGACGAAGACGAAGTGCCCGAGTACACGCTGCCGGATCCTCTCGTGACCGAAGGGGGCGAACCGGTTACAAGCCCGGAGCTGTGGCGCGAGACCCGCCGGCCGGAGATCGTCGCCTTGTTTGAGGAACACGTCTACGGGCGCTGGCTGCCGGACCCCGAGCATCTGCGTTTTGAGGTCGTGGACGACGAACCCGAGGCCCTGGACGGCGCCGCCACGCGCCGGCAGGTCGTCATTCATTTCACGGAGGAAGACGACCGGCCGAGCGTGGAGTTGTTGGTGTACCTGCCGAATGACGTGGAAGGCCCCGCGCCCATGTTCTTGTATCTCAGCTTCTGGGGTAACCATTCCGTCCACGAGGATCCCGGGATCCGCCTGTCCCAACGGTGGATGCGGGGCCACGGGCAGGGAGTGGAGGACAACCGCGCCACGGACGCTTCCCGGGGCAGCCGCGCCGCCAATGTCCCCGTTGAGATGATTCTTGAACGGGGGTACGGCCTGGCGACCTTCTATTACGGCGACGCGGCCCTCGACGACGCGGACCGCTACCGGGAGTATGTGCTTTCCCTGTTTCAGGATGTGGACGAAGAGCGGGGGCCCGATGACGCCGGCGCTATCGGCGCATGGGCCTGGGCGTTGAGCCGCGCGTTGGACTATCTGGAAACCGACGCGGACGCGGACGATGAACGGACGGCCGTGCTGGGTCATTCCCGCCTCGGAAAGACCTCCCTCTGGGCGGGCGCGATGGACGAGCGTTTCGCCATTGTCATCAGCCACAACTCCGGTTGCGGCGGCGCCGCCCTGTCCCGGCGCCGGTTTGGCGAACGGGTAAGCCGCATCAACGATAGCTTTCCCCACTGGTTCTGCCATAACTTCCGCGAATACAACGGCCGGGAAGACGCGCTTCCCGTGGACCAGCACATGCTCATCGCCCTCGCCGCGCCCCGCGCCGCCTACGTGGCCAGCGCCACCGAGGATCTGTGGGCCGATCCCCGGGGCGAGTTTCTCGCCGCCTATCACGCCGGACCCGTGTTTGATCTCCTGGGAGAGAGCCCTTTGCCCGTCGACGACATGCCCGAGCCGGGCGTCGCGGCCCACGGGACCGTGGGCTTCCATCTTCGCGACGGCGGTCACGCCATCTTGGAGGAAGATTGGGCTCACTACCTCGATTTCGCGGACATGCACTATGGCCGCTAGGGCCTCCGGCGGACAGGGCGCGCGGTTGAAGCCACGGCGTTCATGAGCGCCGCGCCTTACACCCCAATCGTCGCGACGTTGGCGTACGTGATGGCGCCCGGCGGGCGTGAGGTCCTGATGGTCCACCGCACCAAGCGTGGCGACGACCACCACATGGGCAAGTACAACGGCCTGGGCGGCAAATTGGAGCCGGGCGAGGACGTCGTGACCGGCGTGAAACGGGAGGTTTGGGAAGAGGCCGGGATCACCTGCGATTCGTTGCAACTCCGCGGCACGATCAACTGGCCGGGGTTTGGGAAGCAGGGAGAAGCCTGGTTCGGTTTCATCTTCCGGGTCGACCGTTTCTCCGGAGCGCCACACCGCGAGAACGATGAGGGCGTCCTCGAATGGGTGGCCCTGGAGCGCATTCCGGAGCTGCCCCTATGGGAGGGCGACCGCCACTTCATGCCCCTTGTGTTCGACGCCGCCGTGAACCAGTTCCACGGCGTCATGCCCTACGAGGGCGGCCGCCTGACCCGGTGGGACGTTACCGTTTTATAAGGCGGAATCCGCCGGGCCTGGTCCGTGCATGGGGCCCCGCTCTCCAGGTATACTGGGGCTCCACGCGGCGCCGCGTCCATGGCCTGGCGGCGCCCGCCTTATCCCTATTACGAAGGAAATCCCGCATTCCCTATGAGCCTCATCCGTATTGACAACGTAACCAAGTCCTTCAGCGGCGACGTCATCCTCGACGGCGTGAGCTTCCGCGTCGAAGAGGGGCAGAAGATCGGCCTCATCGGACGAAACGGCACGGGCAAGAGCACCCTTTTCCGAATCATGACCCGCGAAATCGAGCCCGACAGCGGCGCTGTCGAGCGGATGCGCCGGGCCCGCTTCGCGTCCTTGGCCCAACTGCCCCGTTTCGAAACGGAGGACACCATCCACGACGTGGTCATGCGCTCTTTTCACGAGTTGCTAACCATGGAGGAAGAGTTGCGCGCGTTGGAGGAGGCGATGGCCAAGGGGGACAACGCGGCCATGGAGAAGTACGCCTCCCTCCAGGATACGTTCATGGTGCGGGGCGGGTACGAGTTCCGCGCGAAGGCCAAGCAGGTCCTCCACGGCCTCGGGTTCCGGGAGGAGGATTACGGCCTGAGCGTGACCGCGTTGAGCGGCGGCCAGCGCACGCGCCTGATGCTGGCCTTGGTCCTTCTGGAAGACGCCGACCTCCTGCTCCTGGACGAGCCGGAGAACCATCTCGATCTCGAAGCCCGGGAATGGTTGGAAGACTTCCTCAAGGGCTGGCCCCGGGCTTTCGTCATGATCTCCCATGACCGCCACATGCTCAACGCCGTTGTCGAGCACGTGGCGGAGGTGGAGCGGGGGAGCGTCTATCAGCATAAGGGCAACTACGACGCCTTTCAGGCGCACAAGCAGCTTCTCCGCGAGCAACAGCAAAAAGCCTATGAACGGCAGCAAGAATACATCGCGAAGGAGCAGACCTTTATCAACCGCTTCCGTTACAAGGCGACCAAGGCAAGCGAGGTGCAAAGCCGCATCAAGCGCCTGGAGAAGCTGGAGCGCATCGAGCCGCCGTTGCCAGAGGGGTCCCAGGCGAAGTTCAACCTGGGCGAAGCCGTGCGCAGCGGTCAAGTCGTGCTCCGCGGCGAAGGGTTGGGCATGCGCTACGGCGCGCTGGAGCTCTACGCGGACCTCTCCTTCGAGGTGGAGCGGGGCGAACGGCTGGGCATCATAGGCCCGAACGGCTGCGGCAAGACCACGCTCATGCGCCAACTGGCGGGCCGGCTCGAAGGAGGCGAGGGCGCTGTCGCCCTGGGCCACAAGGTGCGGATGGGCGTGTACGAGCAACACCACGAGAGCTTCAATCCGGAGCAGGACGTGTTGAGCGCCGTGCAGGAATCCGCTCCGTCCATGACGCCGGGCGCCGTGCGGTCCTTCCTGGGCCGCTTCCTGTTCACGGGCGATGACGTGTTCAAGCCGGTCCGCGCCCTTAGTGGCGGCGAATTGGCCCGCGTGGCCTTGGCCCGCCTGATTCTGTCCGGCGCCAACCTGCTGCTTCTCGACGAGCCGACCAACCACCTGGACATCGCGTCGCGGGAGGCCTTGGAGAACGCCTTGGACGCCTTTCCAGGCACTCTCGTCATGGTCTCTCACGACCGGGCGCTTATCGACAGGCTGGTCACGAAACTGTTGGTCATGGAGGACGGGCCCGCCGTCGTCTACCCGGGCAACTACAGCCAGTACCGGTGGAAACAGGCCCAAGGCGCCCAGGAAGAGGCCGCCGCCGCCCGTGGCAAGGACGATGTCATGAAGGTCCGCCGGGGCCAGGACGCGGACCGCAAGCGCAGCGCGGGCAGAGACCAACGGAAACGCCGGAAGGAGTTGGAGCAGTTGGAGCAGACCATCGAGGCGATGGAGCAGGAAGTCGCCGGGTACGAGCAGCAGTTCACGGACCTGGACCCCGCCGACTACGAGACGGCGCAACGGCTCAAGGAGGAGTACGACGCCCTCAAGGCCCGCCTGGAAGAGGCCTATGAACAGTGGGCCGGGTTGACCGAGGAGGTCGCCCAATGACGCCCACGGCCCGTCTTTGTTCCGTGCGCTGGCCAATGGGCGCCCGCACACGCCCATGACGGACGCGCCGGACCACAACGAGGCGGTGAACGACAGCGTCCTCGGCCGCGTCAACCAATTGCGCGAAGGCGCGGGGACGCAGCTAGCCATTGTTGGACTGGCCTTGCTCAGCGTCGGGCTCATCGTCTACGAGTACAGCGCGGACCTGGTCGCGGATCAAGTCCAGATGCTCCACACCGTTGACTTCGTAATCGCCCTTGTGTTTCTCAGCGATTTCCTCATCGGACTTGCCGCCTCGCCCCAGAAAGGCGCGTATTTCCGGCGGAACTGGACGGATCTCCTCGCTTCTATTCCCATTACAGAGGCGATGTTTCAGAGCCTCCGCGCCTTGCGCCTCCTCCGGCTCATACGGGTCATTCGCCTTCTCGCGCGCCTGCGCCGCCTGTCGGTGACGGCGGAGAGTGTGGCCGCGCGCAGCAGCAGGTACGTGTATGCGGCGACCATCAGCACCGTCGTTGTCCTCATGGCGTCGACTTCCTTCTTCACGGCCGAAGTCGCTCACAACCC
>SLHB01000157.1 GCA_007136375.1 Candidatus Hydrogenedentota bacterium | reverse complement strand
CAGCGCCTCGATGCTGGTGGGCAGTGTGGTGATTCCAAACGCAGTGAACAGCGGCCAGAGGCTGTAGATGCCCATGTCCGCCACGCTCCCGCCGCCGAAATCGTACCATCCCCGGTACACGGCGTGGGTGTAGTCGGGATGATACGGGCGATCAGGCACGGGCCCCAGCCAGAGGTCCCAATCGAACCCTTCGGGCACGGGCGGGGTCTCCGCCGGGTTGCGGGTCCACAAGGGCCACGTGGGCCGGTTTGACCAGTTGTGGATTTCCCGTAGCGTGCCGATGACGCCCTCGTCGATCCATTCCTTGACGACGTCGTACTGGCCTCTTCGGCTCCACGCCAACAAGTGGGTCATGACGCCTGTTTCTTCCGCGGTCTCCACGGTGCGCCGGGCTTCATGAACGATATTCGCCAAGGGCTTATGCATGATCACATGCTTGCCCTTCTCCATGGCCGCGATGGCCTGAACGGCATGCTGATGGTCGGGCGTGATGACCTTCACCGCCATCATGTCGTCCTCTTCCTCTAGCATCTCGCGGAAATCGGCGTAGGCCGTGCAGCCGTTGCCGCCGTTGGAGCCCTGCTGATTGGCGTAATACGCATCCACGACTGCTTTACCGATGTCCCGCCCTCCCGGTATGCCGGGAAGATCGCCGCCCCAGTCGGGGTCGTCCAGAAGCCCGCGTATGGTGTTTCGGAGGCCATACCGGGACCAATCCACGTAGCCGGTGGGATGCTTCACCGGATCGCAAACCGCCACAATGCGTATTCGTGGATCGGTGATCAGCGAAGTCAGCTCCCGCAACTGTTGCGTGCCGCACCCTATCAAGCCAAGCGTGATCTTGTCGCTCGGCGCCACCTGGTTCGTTCCGCCGAGCACGTGGCGCGGAACCACCGTGAAAGCCCCCGCCAGGCCAGCGCGCGTAAGAAACTGCCGCCGGTCCATACCCAGTCCCTTGCTCGAATCCGTACCCATGAGCGCATCCTTCCTTAATCAAATCCACCACCCCGCGCCACGGCCATTATTCGCGCCTGTCTCCCCTCTTCCACGGAAGCACTATGACACGTCTCAGGCCGCCCGTCAACGCTCGCTCGCCACGGATTTCGAGCTGCGGTCGGACGCCGCCGCAACATTTTCAGTTGACATCACACCCTTCTCTATTTACTCTTGTGGGCGCCAACGCCAAATACGCACATCTCTAACTCGCGGCGCACCGGATAGACGGAGGGTCACTCGTGAGCCTGAAATCGCGCATCGAACGCATCCAACGGACCGTTGGCGTCAAGGCGGACGGCATTGTCGGGGTGAACACGGTGAGCGCCCTGGAGCGCGCCCTGGGCATCACGCCGGCGGACGCGGGGCCGGTGGAAACCCCGGCTTCGAGCAACACACACAGCTTGACCCTCTCCCGGAAGGGGCTCGACCAGATCGTCGCCCATGAGATCAGCAGCGAACGCTATTACACGCAGCACCTTTCGGCGCCGGTCTGGCCGGGCGGAGCGAGCGGCGCCACCATTGGCATCGGCTACGATCTGGGTTACCGGACCAAGACGGCCGTCAAGACGGATTGGGGCGCGCACCTTCCCGAAAGCACGATCGCGCATCTGGCTTCCGCGGCGGGCATCCGCGGCGATGACGCGAAGGGCGTGACGCGGAGCTTGAAGCAGGCGGGCGTGCGGGTGCCGCTGGAGAGCGCGAAGACGGTGTTCTACACGGCCTCCCTGCCGGAGTTCGCGACGCTCACGCGGAAGACGTATCCAGGCGTGGAGAAGCTGCCGCCGGACGCCCAATCCGCGCTCGTCTCCCTCGTATACAACCGGGGCGGGAGTCTAAAGGGCGCGGCCCGCAAGGAGATGGCCAGTATCAAGGGTCACGTGAAGAATCAAGATCTGGAGGCGATCGCCAAGGAGATCGAGGCGATGAAGCGCCTGTGGGAAGGCAAAGGCCTCGACGGCCTCCTCAAGCGGCGGGATCAGGAGGCGCGGATGGTCCGCCGGGCGCAACGGACCTACGACCCCGCCGAGCTGGTCTACGTGTAGGGCGGCGCGGCGAGATTTTTCTTGCATTTTGCCTGGGGTTCGTGGCAGAATACCGGAAACAGAGAAGGACTTTTCTAGTTCACATGGCTAATTCGAAGCATATTCTGGCGCTGCCGCTCCCACTTCTCCTCCTGGAGGAAGGCAGACCCGTTATGCCTCGAATTACCTAATTCATACAACCGGGAAACCGGTTCCATAGAATGCGAGGCCGCGGGTCACCCACCCGCGGCCTTTTTTTGTGCGCCCAGCCAGACGGGCGCTGTGAAAGGAGGTGATGTCCCATGGATTCGGGGCTTGCGCTTGCCGGATCCGATCCCTTGACGCTCCAAGCATCCGATGACCCTCATCTGACACGAGCATCATGCCAAGGAGCGTTGAAATGGATTGTTCAAAGCCGGTACACATCATCGACACAACCATCGCGGACCGGGCCTCCGCCCACGGCGGTCCATGGGACAGCGCGTCCGTGAAAGACGCCGCCCGTTGCATTGAAGCGGCGGGCGCGCACACCATCGAGGCCGGAAATCCCGGCGCACGGCCCGGCGAAGCGGCGCTTGTGGCCGCCGTGGCCAGCGCCGTTCGGAGCGAAACCGCGGCCGTGGCCCACTGCAACACGGCGGCCGTGGACGCCGCCGCGGCCACGTTGAAGGACGCCGCCCAGCCCGTCATCCACGTGTGGGCGGACACGGCGGCGGGGGGACGCGCGTCCGGCGTCTCGTTGGAGGCGCCGGGAGCAAGCAACGAGCGCGGGGCCCGGGCCGCTGTCCTGCGCGCCGTCGACGAGGCCGTACGGCGGGCCCGGGTCCACACGCCCGTGGTCATGTTCACGGCGGCGGGCGCGGCGGAGACGGAGCGGCCGTTCTTGCGTCAGTGCGTCTTGACCGCCATCGAAGCGGGCGCGGCGCGCGTAGCCATCGCGGACACGCCGGGATGCGCCAGCCCGGCCGCTTACGCGGCGATGACGGCGGACATCAACGCCTTGGCCAACGGCCGCGCCGCTGTTTTCGCCCAGGGCCACGCGGGCCGGGCGCACACGGCGTCTTCGCTGGCGGCGGCGGTTCATGGAGGCGCGGCGGGAATGGCCGTCACACTGGCTCCCTACGCCATCGACACCGGCGTCGCGGCCCTGTTCACCGAGGTAATGAAGCGGCTGGCCTGTCACGGCGCGGCCGCGGCGGGCGCCGTGGACTCGCGGCGGGTGGAAGCGGCGCAGGCGGCCATCGCCGAAGCTTTCGGCGTCGCTTTGGCCCATGCGCCGGCGATCACGGAGCCCACGGGCGTGGTTCAGGTCTTGGCGGGTCCCGCTGGAATGCGGGGGCATCCGGAGGCGCCCAGGGCGATCCCGGCATAGCCATTCGCCGGACCGCGCCGCAAACAGACGCTCGCGAAAGGATATGGGGGGCTGGCCGTGGAAGCCAGCCCCCCGGATCAGAGCGAGGCGCGCACACGACCGGCCGTCACTCGGGATCGACGTTTTCCGCGTAACGTTCGACGTACTCCGACGGGGCCTCTGAATAGCTCACGTAGCCCACGAACATCTCGTCGAAGCTCTGCTCGCCGAAGGTCACGGTCTGGCTGGGATCGGGGTTGGCGGGATTCCATTCGCTGTTGTCGTACGCCCCTTTGCAGCGGATCTCCGTGCCTGCGGGCAGGAAGACCGGCTCCTCGAAGCGGTAGGACGTCTGCCAATCGAAGTCGTAGTTGGGCACGGACAGGAGCACCTCTTCCCTTCCGTCTGGGAACACGGCCGTGTATTCGAAACGGCTGCCCCGGTAATGCATGTGGGGGTTCACCTCCCACAGGAGCACATCCCTGTCCACGGTGTGGCTGGCTTCGGCCTCGTGTCCCCGAGCGTTTGGGGGAATGCGAAGCTGGGTCGTGTAGGCGCCCCGGGTCTCCACTTCCTTGTCCGGCGGCTCATCGTGAAAATAGAACGCCATCTCCGTCTGGTCGGAGGTCTCCCGGCCCGTCACGTTGTAGTGGAGTTGGAACACGAGCAAGGCGTTGGCGGGCAAGCGCTTGCCGGTTCCCTCGGGGAGCTCCATGGCTTGATCCCCCGGAATATAGGCGGCGAAGAAGCCATCCAGGCCGCCCCGCCATTCCTCGTGGAGGAGCGGCTCCAGTCCCCGGGCGGCGCCCCGCCGGGGGTTCCCGTCTTCATCGACAAGGTCGGCCAAATCCGCCTCCATGTCCTCTGGGTCAGCGGTGAATACGAGGACATGGTGCACCACCTCGGCGTCGCCGGGCCGCACATCCATCGCGCGGACCCACCGCTCCTCGCCGATTCCCGACGGGACAATGCGGTACACGTAGTCCAGCACGCCTTCCGCGGGAATGTCGACGGGCGGGCCGATGTCCACCACATGGTCCGGCTCTCCAAGACGCCACTCCGTGTTGTCCTCCCTGTCCATTTCGGCCAGGGGATCGTCTCCCTCGCCCCGGGGCGCGCCTGCCTCAATCCAGGCCAGGAGCTTGCGCTCTTCGTCCGGGGTCAACGAACGATCGTTCCCAAAGACGCCAAAGTGCGGGTCGGCGTGCCAGGGAGGCATCCGCTTCGTCAGGATAACTTCCCGCGTCATGGACGACCATCCCGCGGCGCTGTCGTAGTCCGTGAAGGCGAAGGGCGCGATGCGTCCCGGACTGTGGCACGTGATGCAGCGCTCGGCGAGAATCGGCGCGATGTCGTCCACGTAGGTGACCTCTTCCGGCGCGGGCCGTTGGGTAATCAGGCACCCCAAGGCCTCGGTGTGAGCGGTCTCGATGGGATCGCCAGCCAAGAAGGCTTCAATGGCGTCTTGAAGCCAATGGGCCTCGGCCTCGTTCCGGGCCGCGCCAAAATCGATGCGGTCGTCGACGGCGCCGCGATACACGACTTCCCGCCGCTGCAAGTCGATGAGCAAGGCCTCGTTCGTCCGCTCCGTCCCCAGCATGCGGGTGACGGACTGGGCGCGGTCCAGCAGGATGGGCATGTCCACGCCATAGTCGGCGGCCTCCTCGGCCACGCTTTCCCGGTCATCCTGGAGATTCGCGTTGATCATGAGGAACTTGACGCCCTCGGGTTCGTATTCGTCGCGAAGGGCCTTCACCCGGGGAATGTGCTGGCGGACGTTGGGGCAGCCGTTTCCTTGGTAGAACAGGACCAGGGCCTTGTAGTCGCCCAGCCAACGCAGCTCGTGGCTGCCGCCCTCGTGATCGTGGAGCCGGAAATTGCCAATCCGGAAAGGCGGTTCTTGCGGCGGCTCCGCATAGGGCGATTGCGCGCCGGAACGCTCCCACCCCATAACACTCCACGCCGCGGCCGCCATCACGGCCAAGACAAAGGCGGCCACGCCCGCGGGCAAGAACGAAACTGCCCTTCTCATACGGATCTTCCCTCCTGCGTTGCTGTACGTCCGGCGCCCCGGGAATAGGGGCCGGTTCTACTTCAATGCGTCGAAACCCTCCCGGAAATCACCGGAAAGGGCATCGTTTTTCCCATGAATTCAACGGCGTTTTCGTAAACGCGCGCGGCGCCGGAAGTGTGACACCCGCGCGCGCCAACCCGCTCCAAAAAGGCGGCGGCGGCGTTTGAGCCATACTAGACCCCGTAGTATACTCCCCGGCAACGTGGGAAACAGGCATATCTTGCGCTGGACCGCGGGAGGGAGCCCTCTGCCGGCCCAGGCAAGCAACCATACTTGGGAGGACGCAAACCATGGCGGCTGGGAATGACTTGCGCAACGTAGGGGTCTTGGGGCACAGCGGCACGGGGAAAACCATGCTCATCGAGCACATGCTCCATGCCGCTGGTAAGACCTCGCGAATCGGACGCATCGAAGACGGCACGACGGTCGGCGACTATCTGGAGGAGGAGAAGGACCGCCAGCAGACCATCTGCATGAAGCTCATGCACTTGGATTGGAAAGGGACGCGCATTCACATCGTGGACCATCCGGGCTACGCGGATTTTCAGGGGGAAATCGCGGCCTCGGTCCCGGTCTTGGACGGGGTGATCATTCTCGTCGACGCGGCCACGGGCATGCAAATGGGCACGGACCTCGCCTACAACTACGCTGAAACACACAACACCCCCCGCGCCTTCTTCGTAAACAAGCTCGACCGGGAGAACACGGACTTCGACGAAATCGTCACGCAATTGCAAGAGACTTACGGCAACCATTGCGTGCCTTTCGAGATTCCCGTCGGCCAAGGGCCCAACTTGGAAAAGGTCGTGAACATCCTTCATGGCGACGATCCGGCGGTGCAGGATCAGATGAAGGCGCTTCGGGAGAGCATGTCCGACGTGGTGGCCGAGTCCAACGACGCGCTCTTGGAGAAATACCTTGAAGTGGGCGAGCTGACGCAAGAGGAGTTCAGCCACGGCCTGCGGGAGGGCATTGAGAAAGGGGCCATCGTCCCCATCTTCGCGGGCAGCGTGGACAAGGGCGCCGGCGTGGAGGAGCTCCTCGACAACATCGCCGACATCTTTCCCCATCCGGCGGACAAGGCCATCACCGCCAAGGACAAGGACGGCAATCCCGTCGACATCAAGGGCGACCCCGAAGGGCCCTTCGTCGCGCAGGTCTTCCGCACGGTTGTGGACCCCTTCGTAGGCCAGTTGACCTTGTTCCGGGTGTTTT
>SLHB01000520.1 GCA_007136375.1 Candidatus Hydrogenedentota bacterium | reverse complement strand
GGTTCCGGAACCCGCGCTTCTGCGACGCCTGCCGGCGTCGGCGTGGGGTTGGGCGATGATCCAGGGGTATCGCCCTTGCCGCAAGCTCCTCGGGCTCAACCCCTGGCTACCCTCTGTCATCCCTCCGGGATGATTCTTCTACTCGGCGGCCACTGTTCCTTCCCCGGCGCAAGCCTGAGCCCGCACAATGACGTCCGGGCAAGCTCATCCGCGATTGCGCCCCACCGCGCCTTTACGGGTCCGCGCCACCCGGGTATGATGGAGGGCGCGGCGGCGCGCGCCATCGCCGCCGCCGGGGATCGTGGAACGCCGGGTTTGTCCCGCGAAAAGGCAGGAGGAAAGCATGAACCGCACGTTCAAGACACTGGGCCGCCAGCTAACCGCGGCAGGCGTGGCGGCGTTTACCGCGGCGGGACCGCACGCCCACGCCGGGGAGGACGGAGAGCGGCCGCGGCCGAACATCGTCTTTTTCATGTCCGACGACCACCGCAACGACGTGTTGAGCGCCGCGGGCCATCCCGTGGTGGAGACGCCCGTGATCGACGGCCTGGCGGAAGAAGGGGTCCGATTCGAGAACGCCTTTGTCACCACGTCCATCTGCGCGGCCAGCCGGGCGTCCATCCTCACGGGCGTGCACGAACGGACCCACGGATACACCTTCGGGACGCCTCCTGTCCCTGAACCTTACGCGGCGGCCAGTTATCCGCGCTTGCTTAGAGAAGCCGGGTACCGCACGGGTTTCTTCGGCAAGTACGGCGTCCAGATGGACATGGCGCCGGGGGATCTGTTCGATGACTACAGCATTCGCGATCGGCCCTACCTGGGCGATGATCGGCCCCACATCGACGAAATCAACACGGCGGAGGCCATTGCCTTCCTGGAGGACCAGACGTCAGACCAGCCCTTCTGCCTCTCGGTGAGCTTCAGCTCCCCTCATGCCGAGGACGGCGACCTGGAGAACCACTTTCCGGCCATCGAGGCGACCCGGGGCATGTACGACGATGTGGAGGTTCCCCGGCCGCGCCTCGACGATCAGGCGGACCCGGCGGTGTTCGAGAATCAGCCGGAATTCCTCCGGGACTCGATGAACCGGGACCGGTACTACTGGCGCTGGGACACGCCGGAGAAGTATCAGAAGAACATGCGCGACTACCTGGCGATGGTGAGCGGCGTCGACCACATGATCGGCGAGATGCTCGAGGTCTTGGAAGCGCGGGGCCTCGCGGACAACACCATCGTTATCTTCACGGGCGACAACGGCTTCTACATGGGCGAACGGGGCTTCGCGGGCAAGTGGAGCCACTACGAAGAATCTTTGCGCGTCCCCTTGGTCATCCATGATCCGCGGACGCGCGGCGCCGTCCGCGGGGCGACGCCGGAGGCGATGGTTCTCAACATCGACATCCCGGCCACAATCTTGGACTACGGCGGCGTCCCCATTCCGGCCCACTACGGCGGGCGCAGCTTGCGGCCCTTTGCCGAGGGAGAAACGCCCGATGCGTGGCGGGAGGACTTCTTCGGAGAGCACCTCTTTGACCACCCACGCATTCCCCAGTGGGAGGGCGTCCGGGGCCAACGCCACATCTACGCCCGCTATTTCACCCAGGAGCCCGTCTACGAGTTTCTGCATGATCTCGAGGCCGACCCCGATCAACTGCAAAATTTCGCGGATGACCCCGAATATAGCGAGATTCTGGACGAACTCCGGGAGCGCACCGACGAACTCCGCACCCGTTACACCGATGTGTTGGAGACGGAGGCCGCGGCAAGCGCTCCCTAGGCGCGCGTCCGTGTCAACCGAAAGCGCCGGGGAAACGTTCTTGCCCACGCAAGCAGGCGGAAGGCGAGGCGGATCAAGCCTGTCTTCGCGCCCGCGCGCGGTGTTGCAGCCTGTTTGGGGAACGGGGATCAAACATGGAGGAACCCGCGATGGCCCAGCATTGGCGCGGGAGGGCCGCCCTCGCCGTGACGCTTTCCTGCGCGGCTTCACTGGCGGGACCCACCCTAGCGGAGGAAGCCGGCGCGGAAGATGCGCCAAGGACTTCCCTGTCCATCCCGGCGGACGTGCTAGACCGGGCAATCGTAAACGCCGAAGGGGAGACATTCCGCTTGGCTGACTACGAGGACAGCTTGGTGGCGCTCGTGTTCCGCTCCCTCACCCACCCCAACGCGGCGCCTTGGATTGACGTTCTTGACACCCTCGCATCCGACTACGAAGCCCGTGGGCTCGCCTTCGCCGGGTACGACATGTCCGGCTTGCCAGAACGCTACGCGAAGCTGCTCCTGGAGCGCCAAGGCGAACCGGCCTATCCCAGCGTCATCCAGGGCGGCCGTGAATTCGCGCGGCTCCTCGGCGTGTACCGCGCTCCCGCCCTCGCCGTGCTGGATCTTCGGAATGGAACAGACCGCGCGGAACTGGTGTTCCATTACGCGCCGGGTGTGGCCCCTCTTGTGGACGGCGACGACCCAGCCGCCCGCATCACGGAATCACTGGACCGGCTGCTGGCCGGGGAACCGGCAAGCCAGGAGTTCGTCCCCCGGGCGGCCCCTTGGGAAACGCGGGATCCGCGCCATCGCTTGTATGTTGGCGATCGCGCGTGGGGTTGGGAATACTTCTCGATACCGCCGCCAGAAGGGCCGCCGGCCGGTTGGCGGCCCCGTCGGCCACCGGCCTTGGAGCCCGCGCCGCCGACGCGCGGGGATCCCCGTGAGGACCAGGGCCAGCTTCGGGCGCCCATTTACTGGGGAGCGCCCATAGGGCGGTGAAACACGGAAGGCGAAAGCGTTTACGGTGGAAGGCGCGTGGAGCACTGGAGTTTCCCGGTTGGGTCATGAAGCCGGCCGGTTGCGACTCGCCGTTTTCGACATGTTGGGACGCGCGGTGTCCCGCCCGTCATAGTGGCGGCTTCGCGAAGGCGCCGCGCGGGAACAGGTGATGCAACAAGAGGAGAGCAATGTATGACAGGCAATAAGGCGAGAGAGCTGATGGGCGTGACGGCGTTGACGGTGGCCGTAGCCTTCGGCCTGACCATGGGCGTGGCCCACGCGGAGTTGGGCGAAGTCGAAGTGGGCGGTCAAATGCCCGACTTCACCATGCCTATTCACGGCCAGGCCGAGGACGACGATCCCGTGACCTTGTCCGAGCTCGAAGGGAAAATCGTGGTCTTGGACGTGCGCTGTCACCACTGCCCCTGGATTCGCGGCGCGGATGTTCAGTACCGTGAGGTCGTGGAAGAATACGGCGGCGACAATGTCGTGTTCTATGGCATCGATCCCCACAATCCCACGGGCGAGGGTTTCGCCACGACCACGGAACAGGTCCTTGAGTACAACGAGGACGCCGGAATCAATTGGCCCGTCCTCATTGACATCGACCATGAATACTCCGACACCATCGGCGCCACGCGCACGCCGGAAGTCTACATTGTCGACAATCGCGACGCCGACAACATGATGACCCTGGTGTACCACGGCGCGGTGGACAACCGGGTTTCACCGAATGAGCCCGGCGACGAGAACTACGTCGCCATGGCGCTGGACGACCTGTTGGCCGGCGAGCCCGTGCAGATGGCCCGCGTCAACGCCTGGGGCTGCACCATCAACCGGTAGACCGCCCTTGTTTTCGGCAGGAGGCGTCCACGTCATGACCGCCTTAAGGGAAGCGCGTGTTACCGCGCGGAAATGCGGCGCGCGTGGCGGATCGGCGTCTCCCGCACCGAATTAGCCGTCGCCGCTCCTGGCCTGGACGCGCGAGTGTCCAGACCAGGAGCGCGCTGGTTTCTGGCCCGCTAGACGCCCCGCGCATTCGACGGCAAGCGGGCCGTTCCGCGTAAGCAGCAAGCTCGCACTGTGCAAAGAAAGGACTACAGCCGCCATGACGGGAACACATCCCATCAGAAACACACTACGAAACGCCCTGCCCCTGCGCCCATTCGGGTCCACGCTCTGGGCCGGCTTCCTGAGCTGCGTCATAGCCATCGCGGTGATGGGCTGCGAGCCTCCGGCGGAGGCCCCGCCCACACCGGATGAGGACCTGGACGAAATCGAAGACGTAGAGATCGACGAACCCGCGGAGCCGGAAGACGAGGCTTCCCTCCAAGGGGAGGACAGCGAAGCCGCCGCGCCTCCGGAGACACCGGGCGCGGTGACCATCGTGGAAGCTAGCGACCTGCGGAACGCCATCCTGGAGGCGCAAGGCAAGGTCGCCGTGGTCAATTTCTGGGCGACATGGTGCCCTCCGTGCATCGAGGAGATGCCCTACTTCGTCCAACTCTACGAGAACTACCCCCACGATGACGTCAGCGTGATCAGCGTCTCGGTCGACCACTACACCACGGTGGACGACCGGGTAAAACCCTTCCTCGCCGATGAGGCCATCCCCTTTGACGTCCTCGTGGTCTCGGCCCAGCCGCCAGAGCTCTCCGAAGTGTTGGACATCAACTTCGGCGGCGCCGTCCCCGTCACGCTCGTCTATGACCGGGAAGGCGGTCTCGTCCAGCAGTGGGATGAAAAGGTGGCCTATTCCGACCTTGAAGAGGCTGTTGAGCCCCTGTTGGCGTCCTGATAATTCAGGCGCGTAATGCTCCCAACACATGGCGTCCCCCAAAGCCCGGCGCGGGCGAAGGCGGACGCCTTTTTCGCGCCCGGCCCGCGGAAATTTCGTGGCCCACGGCCTCTTGACAGCCTCCGGGGAATATGCTACGCTACGGCGTGTTAGCACTCCATGGAAATGAGTGCTAACACGCCGCGCCGGAATCCTTCCGCGCGCGCCCATTCCAAGCTAACCAACACCGGTTCCGAACACCATTCACATGTAAACGCGGTGAGGTGTTGCAGCAAAACTCGCGAAAAGAGGGGAGATTTCAACCATGCCAAAACAGTTGGCTTTTGATCATGAAGCGCGGGAAGCGCTCATTCACGGGGCCAATGTCCTCGCCGACGCGGTGAAGGCCACCCTGGGCCCCCGGGGCCGCAACGTCTTGCTCGAGAAGTCCTTCGGCGCCCCCAACATCACCAAGGACGGGGTGACCGTGGCGAAGGAGATAGAACTTCCGGACGCCTATCAGAACATGGGCGCCCGCATGGTGCGCGAAGCCGCCAGCAAGACCCAGGACAACGCGGGCGACGGCACCACGACGGCGACCGTGCTGGCCCAGCACATGATCCAAAACGGATTCCGCCACGTCACGGCGGGCGCGAACCCCACCTTTCTCAAGCGCGGCATGGAAAAGGCCCTCCGGGAGGCCGTCAGCAACATCAAGAGCTTGAGCAAGAAGATCAAGGACAAAGAAGAGATCGCTCAAGTCGCCACCATCTCCGCGAACGGCGACCGGGAGATCGGCGAAATGATCGCCGAGGCCATCGAAAGCGTCGGCAACGATGGCGTCGTCACCATCGAAGAAGGCAAGGGCCTGGAGACCGAACTCGAGGTGGTGCAAGGCATGCGCTTCGACCGCGGATTCTTGTCGCCCTATTTCGTCACCGACCGCGAGTCCATGCGCGTGGAGCTGGAAGAGCCGTACATCCTCTGCCACGAGAAAAAGATCGGCTCGATCCAGGATCTTCTGCCGATCCTCCAGAGCACCTCGCAGAACGGCAAGCCCCTCCTCATCATCGCGGAGGACGTGGAAGGCGAGGCCCTGGCCACGCTGGTGGTTAACCGCATGCGTGGCATCCTCAACGTGGCGGCGGTGAAGGCGCCCGCCTTCGGCGACCGGCGCAAGGAGATCCTTCGCGACATCGCCATTCTGACGGGCGGCGATTTCATCAGCGAAGAGCTGGGCACGAAGCTTGAAAACATCGAGATCAAGAACCTGGGCCGGGCCAAGCGCGTCGAGATCACCAAGGACCACACGACCATCGTCGAAGGCGCCGGCGCGAAGAAGGACATTCAAGGCCGGTGCGAGCAGCTTCGGAAGAACATCGAAGCCACGACCTCGGACTACGACCGCGAGAAGCTGCAAGAGCGCCTGGCGAAGCTGGCCGGCGGCGTCGCGGTCATCCGCGTGGGCGCGGCCACCGAAGTCGAGCTGAAAGAAAAGAAGGCGCGGACCGATGACGCCCTCAACGCCACGCGCGCGGCCATCGAGGAAGGCATCGTTCCCGGCGGCGGCGTCGCCCTGCTCCAGCTCCAGAAGAAGCTGGACGCCCTGAACCTCGAAGGCGATGAGGCGCTGGGCGGACAGATCGTCCACGGCGCCCTGGCCGCGCCATTGTCGCAAATCGCCGCCAACGCCGGACTGGAAGGCGCCGTCATGGTGCGCGAGGTCCGCGCGGCCAAGCAGGGCCATGGGCTGAACGCCGACACCGGCGAAATCGAGGACATGGTCAAGCGCGGCATCATTGACCCGGCCAAGGTCATCCGCAGCGCTCTCGAAAACGCGGTCAGCGTCGCCGGCATGTTCCTGATCACCGAATGCCTCGTCACGGACCTGCCGGAAGAAGAAGGCGCCAATGGCGCGGCCGGCGGCGCTGGCGGTGGCATGGGTGGCATGGGCGGCATGGGTGGAATGGGCGGCATGCCCGGGATGATGTAGTCCACCACCCCCTTTGCGCCCGCAAGAAGCGAAACGCGCATACCCTCCGTCCCGCGGTCTCCTAGGAGGCCGCGGGACGGCTTCTTTGCCCAGCCCTTGGGCGGCGGCATATACTATTATGGTCCGGAT
>SLHB01000247.1 GCA_007136375.1 Candidatus Hydrogenedentota bacterium | reverse complement strand
TACCCCTGGGAAAAGTGGACCGTCTTCCTCCATCCCGCGCAACGGCAACTGGTGGAGCGGGACTACAACGGACCGGCGCGCGTGGCGGGCTCGGCTGGAACGGGAAAGACCATCGTGGCGCTGCACCGCGCGGTCCATATCGCCCGCGCCGAGCCGGACGCGCGAGTGCTGCTGACCACTTTCTCGGACGCCTTGGCCAACGCGCTCCGGGGCAAGCTCCACCGCCTGATTGGCGACGCCCCGCGCTTGGGCGAACGCCTGGAAGTAACCGCCATCGAGACCCTTGCGCGCCGCCTCTACCAAGCCAGCGGCGGCAAGCTGGCCATCGCTTCCCGCGACACGATCCGGGAACTGCTTGACGACGTAGCGGCCAAGGCCCAAGCGAGCAAGTTCCGGCCTCACTTCCTCCTCACGGAATGGGAGCAGGTCGTGGACGCGTGGCGGCTGGACACGTGGGAAGCTTACCGGGACGTGGCGCGGCTGGGCCGGAAAACCCGGCTGCCCGAGGCGCGGCGGCGGGCGCTTTGGGACATCTTCGAAGAAGTCCGGGCGGCGATGACCGAACGCGGCCTGACCACCATGGCGGCCATCTTCACCCATCTGGCGGAACGCTACGCCGGGGGCGGACCGCCGCCTTTCGATTTCGCCGTGGTGGACGAGGCCCAGGACGTCAGCGTACCCCAGCTCCGCTTTCTCGCGGCGTTGGGCGGCGGCCGGCCGAACAGCCTGTTTTTCGCCGGGGACTTGGGCCAGCGCATCTTTCAACTGCCCTTCTCCTGGAAAGCCCTTGGCGTGGACATCCGGGGACGGTCCCACACGCTGCGGGTGAATTACCGCACGTCGCACCAGATACGGATGCAGGCGGACAAGCTGCTCGACCCCGAAGTATCCGACGTGGACGGCAACGTCGAGACCCGCCGGGGAACGCAGTCCGTGTTCAACGGGCCGCAACCCGTCATCGAAACCTTTGACGATGAACCCGCCGAGATTGACGCCGTGGCCCGGTGGCTTGCCGCCCGCATCGCCGAAGGCCTCCAACCCCGCGAGATCGGCGTCTTTGTGCGCTCCAGCGGCGAGCTGGACCGCGCCCGGAAAGCCTTGGCGCAGGCGGACATCCCCCACAAGATCCTCGACGAGCAGCTCGAAATATCCAGCAATCACGCCGCCGTAAGCACCATGCACCTGGCCAAGGGCCTGGAATTCCGCGCCGTGGCCGTCATGGCCTGTGACGACGAAGTCATCCCCTCCCAAGCGCGGATTGAGACCGTGGCCGACGACGCCGACCTCGAAGAAGCCTACGAAACCGAGCGCCACCTGCTTTACGTGGCCTGCACCCGCGCCCGGGACCATCTCCTCGTCACCAGCGGCGACGCGCCATCGGAATTCCTCGACGACATGCGGGCGTAATTCCCAAAACTTCGGACGTCCGAAGTTTCGCTATTTGGTTTATGACCCCTCAAAGGGTTTCATCCATTCCTAAGCTGTTCATACAGGGCGTCGGGCGCTAGATCCGCGCCGTTGGGCCAGCAGGGCGCTCCGAATTCGTCAACGCGCACTTGCCGGAAAACCTCCCAGTCGCGCAACGGTTCGAACACCGGCCCGAACAACCGCTTTTCCATCGGCACAATCCCTTCCACGCCGTCGGCGAACCGCACGCGCAAGCGGTGGCCCTCCAGGGCTTCAACCCCCACCACCTGCGGAGTCAGTTCTTGCTTCGTAAACATGACGTGTTACTCCAACGGTTCAATCGCACGCAGCGGCTGGTGCGCCTCCGCCAATCGCCAATCTTCCAAAAGCTCGGCCCGGTGCAGGCTGGCCCATTCCAACACCATCGCCAACGCGCGCCGGGGCAACGCGCCCGCGCGAACATGCAAGGATTCAATCTCCACCACTGCCGCATACTCGCCATAGTAGGCGTGAAAATGCGGCGGTTCGTGATCATCGTAGTACATACGGATCACGATCCCAAAGAACGTCGAGATCGTCGGCATATCAACCTGCTTCCACATCGAACATCAGGCGGTGGAAACCCTTCTCCATTAGCCCCGCCTTCCAGCCATCCAGAATATAGCCAGAGCCACCCTGCGGGCAAGGCCGAATTTGCGCTTTTGCGCCGTATGTAATGGCGCTTTGGACAGTGTCAGGCACGCGCCGGAACTTGTTGGAGCCCCCTCAGAGTTTCTCGACGGCATCCGGTCTCCCCAAAAAAACTTCGGACGTCCGAAGTTTCGCCCCCCGCATCTCCCCCACTCCCTTCTTTCCCGGTCTTCCGAACACGGTTCCCAGCGCGCTCCCTCCATACGGTTGTCTTTCAGTCTCCGGCGTATAGCGTCCCGCTTGCCTGAAGCCGTCAAGGTCGTGCTCCGCCTCCACCTTGACCGCCCGCGCGGGACGCTTCCCGCCTCCCCATTGAAAACAACCGCACTCAATGGAGGCAGCCATGAAAACCACATCCAAGACCGAACACATCAAGCAACTCATCAACCAAGGCTTGGCGTCACTCACCCAGGACCTCGAAAAGGGCAAGAGTCATCAGCTCAACGCCTACATCGCCGCCATGGCCCGTTTCCACCGCTACAGCTTCCGGAATATCATGCTCATCACCCGGCAACGCCCCGGGGCCGCCCAGGTGGCGGGCTTCCGGGCCTGGAAAAAACTTGGCCGTTACGTCAAGCCAGGCGAAACCGGCATCGTCATCATCGCCCCCGTGGCCATGCGCAAACGCGCCGCCCAGCTCGCGGCGGGAGACGATGAGGAAGAACGCCTCCTGGGCTTCAAGGCCGCCCACGTATTCGACGTGACCCAGACCGAAGGCGATCCCCTTCCGGAGCCCGCCGCCGTCACCGGCGACCCCCGCGATTACACCCTTCGCTTGAAGGACTACATCAAAGCCCAAGACATCGCCCTGGAATACCCCAACGATCTCGCGGGCGCCGAGGGCGCTTCCCATGGCGGCCGCATCGCCATCCGCAAGGGACTCGCGCCCGCCGCCGAATTTGCCGTCCTTGTCCATGAACTCGCCCACGAAATGCTGCACTGGACCGGCGAACGCCCCGGACTCTCCAAAGCCGTCCAGGAAACCGAGGCGGAAGCCGCCGCCTTCATCGTCTCCAGCGCCATCGGCTTGGAGACCGGCACCGCTTCCAGCGACTACATCCAGCTCTACAACGGCTCCCCGGACATCCTCGAAACCTCTCTCGACGCCGTCCGCAAAGCCGCGTCCCAAATCATCGCCGCCATTCAGCCAAGCGGCGCATGACCCCGCCTTCACCCGCTCCCGTCCCCGCGCGCGTCTCCCGCGCCGGACGGGCCATCGAAAGCCGCGAAGGGCCGCACGATCCGGCGGCGCAAGGGCAGCGCCTCCACCGGCAAGGGCTTGCGCCCACGCCGGGCCCGCTCCTCGTTGACGCGCCGCAACAGCAACAGATACTGGCGGCGCACCGGCGCGTACGGCTCGTAGGGCAAGCCGTAAAGCTCCGCCCCAAGCCGCGCGGCCGGGCCGCGGCGCGCGCGGTCCACGAAACGCGCCGCCAAGGCCCGGTAGGCCTTCTGGTCAATCCGCACGTGGGAATGCAACCGGCCGTCCGGCCCTTTCCGGACGCTTATGGAGTATCCCCCAATCTTGATGGGCGTCTTGCGCGCGTCCCGGATAACCCCCGCCTCTTCCGCGAAAAAGGGATGCCGGCCTTTCGTGGCCATGATGAGGAAAATCCGCCCAAACCGGATGTATTGCACGTTCGCCAGGCCCGCCTGCTTGCGCCGGGTCCGCTGCCACTTGGACAGGGCCACGCCGTATTTCGCGATGAGCTTCGCGTCCACCGCTTCGGGACACTTTCCTTCCGGCACGAAGCCTTGGCTATAGAACCAATACCCGTGGGGAAGGTACGCCGTCGCCACTTGCTGCACGAACCCGGTCAAACTGCTTGCCACGCAGGGATACGCCATTCACGCCCTTACACAAACGCCATTGTCACACCGAAGTGACGGGATTGGTTTGAGGCACAATCCCGCGAAAGCCCGTGGCGCAACCCCCCTTGCGCATGTTCCAGGCGCGACGCCACGCATCCGCATCCCTTAGCACGGCTTGCCGCCGCCCGCCAATCAGAGGGCGGAAAGCCCGTTCAATCGCCTGTCCACGCGGCGCGGAGCACTTACTTCCATAAAGTGCCCCGCGCCCAATTCATACCGGTTGCGCATGCAACCCCTCTCCTAAACCTCCTTCCCGCGTTACACGCGCGCCGCCTTCACGCCCGCCATGCGCGCCGCGCCTCCCGGCGCGGTCCGCACAACCGGCCATGTTCCCGCCAAGGATCAAAAAGCCGCCGCGCCGGAATCCCGGCCAGCCGCTCCGCGTTGCATTCCAGATGGGTAAAAACCCGTCGGCCCTTTCGTCGTGGCGCACCCGTCCCGGAGCCACCCGGAACGCGCCAACCGGTCCGCGACTGCCTTGCCGCCCACCGGCCCGTATTTTCCAGCTTCTACTTGGGCCACACTCCCCCGCTAAGGCCTTTCAATCACTTGGCTGAACGGGCCAAGCACCGGGAGCCATCCCGGCCGCCTCAGCGGTTCCCGCGTTAGTGCTGACCTTCGTTTCATGCGTCACGTCGCTAGAAGGCGTTACCCTTCGGGACAGACACCCGTATACGCGGACTCCCGTCCGCATACAGTTTCCGCGCCCGCACCCCGTGCGGAACGCGATTTCAGGGGGCAGAAGTAAGAAGCTCCCCCTTACCCGCCGGTTGCCGTTTTTCGCGGTTCGGCGCCGTCTCGCGTGAAACTCACTGGCAAGGACTTTCGCCCCTCTCATGGTTGAGCTATTCGCCGCCGGTTTTTTATCACCGGACGCCGGTGCCGTTCGCAACACCGGATCCGCCTGTCGCCAGGACGGACGCTCCCCACGCCAGCGCAGGTTGAACGAACATAGGGCCCAAGCCCCGTAGTCACGAACCCCCTGGGCGGATTTGCGGCCAAACTTCGGACGTCCGAAGTCCATCCGCGCACCGGCTTTGATCAACACGGCCTCGACAAAACACCGTTCCGTCAAGGGCTGTCCGCGTCGCCCTCCTTCAAAACCAACGCTATCGGATAGAATGCCGGGATTGGACTTCCCAAGACCGGAAAAGGTCCCGGGAAGGATTACTCCAGCAAGCCTCCGTCGAACCGGACAAGCGCGTCTCCACGCATCCGGCTCTACGGGTCTGACAGCTAACAGGGGGCAAATCCTGTCCTCTTAGCCCGGTTGGCAAACCGGGTTTACCGAGTCGTCAGCCCATCTGGAATGCGCCCTCACGCCGTTTCGCGTTCCGGCGGCCGCGGACAACAGGTCCGCCATTCAAGCCTTACTAGAACCCCTAGTACGCCGCACCAGATTTTTCGGCCAAAACCCAATATGTAGCTTCAAATCCGGGTACGCCCCATGTATTTTGGGGTACCGCCCGATTTATTCCTTGACAACGCCGTTAAAAATCGCTCAACATTGTTGGAACGCAACTGGGAAACCAAGGAGTACTCCACCCATGCCTCAAGAAAAGGCCCGCCAAAGCAGCCGCTATAAAAGCACCACCAGCATCAATTTCGACATCCGGGTCCTGGACTTTCTCGATTCCTTGCGCGAGAATTCGGCCCTCTTCAGGCACCGGTCCCGAAGCGAAGTGGTCAACATCATCATCGAGGAATACGCCAGCGAGCACGGCATGCCCTTCCATAACGAACGCGACGAGGGAGGGCGCTACAGCGCGTAGGCCATGACGGAACGGGACGCCCAAACACCTAGCGAGGATCCGCCCTTCCAGGGATACCCCGCTCCCACAAGCAACACGACCTACACGCCGAACCAGTTTTTCGACGTGGTGTTGCCCCATTCCTCCCGGGGGTGCGTCCGCCTAGTCGCCTACATGATCCGGAAAACCCTGGGCTGGTCCGACGCCCAGGGCAACCCCCAGGAACCCCAGGTCGTCATCTCCTACAACCAGCTCATCCGCGGCGCGGGCATCAGCCGGGGCGCCATCGGCCCCGCCATCGAGGAAGCCGTCGCCAAACGCTTCATCCGCCGCGTCCGCAAAGGCCGCCAAGCCACGCACGAAAAATCCGCCGTGTCCGCCCGCTACGAACTCCTGTGGGACGAGCGGGACGAATACGTCAAGGACCCCGGGGACTTCGCCGGGTTCTACGCCGGAAACGGCAACCTCACCTACATCCCCAACGCCTTTTTCGACTACACCATCCCCAACGAGCCCTTGGCCGTCATCAAGGTCGTGGGGGCCATCATCCGCCGCACCATCGGATTCCAAACCCGCTTCGGTTTCCGCCGCCAGCACGTGGAAATCAGCTTCACCCAGCTCCTTGAAACCACCGGCCTTTGCTCCCGGCGCAGCCTCAACGGCGCGCTCCAGCACGCCGTCGCCAACAACCACGTCCAACGGGTCCAGGCAGGCTATTTCGACCCCCGCGCCGGACAAGACAGCAAGGCCGCGACCTATGGCCTGAAGTGGTCCGATCAACCCCTTGCCGGGGAGAGCGGTTCAAAAAGGATACCGGATAATCCGGCGGCCGAAGCCCCCTCCGGTCCCGGAGCGGTTCAAAAAGGATACCGGGGAAAACCGGCCCAAGCGGTTCAAAAAGGATACCGGAAATCCGGGGCTCAAACGGCTCCGAGCGGTTCAAAAAGGATACCGGGAG
>SLHB01000180.1 GCA_007136375.1 Candidatus Hydrogenedentota bacterium | reverse complement strand
TCGGTCCACACCTCGATGGGCCCGGCCTCGTCCATGCCTAAGGCCCACTGGATTTGGTCCATGCCGTGGGTTCCGTTGGACGTCATGCTGTGGCCGCCGAAGTCCTGGAACGTCACCCAACCGCGCACCTCGCGGAACTGAGGGTGATAGGGATGGGGCTGCACCGGGCCCGACCACATATCCCAGTCGAGATCGTCTGGGATGTCGTGGCCCGGCAGGCCGTTCCGTTCGGGCGAAGCGTGATTGTAGGCGACGACCCGTTTCAATTTGCCCAAGCGTCCGTTGCGGATGAGCATGCAGGCGTCGTAGTTCTGTTGGCGCGAACGATCTTGGCTGCCGGTCTGGAAGACGCGTTCGTATTTGCGCACGGCCTTCGCCATGAGCCGTCCCTCGCGAACGGTGAGCGAGACGGGTTTTTCACAGTAGATGTCCTTGCCCGCCTGCGCCGCGTGAATGGTTTGCAGACCGTGCCAATGTTCCGGCGTGGCGATGATCACCGCGTCGATGTCGGAGCGATCCAGAAGCTCGCGGTAGTCTTGATAGCCGTCCGCGCCCAAGCCCTCGGCGGCCTCGTTCATCTTCGCCCCGTCCACATCGGCCACGGCGGCGATTGCCACGTCGTCAAAGCCCGAGAAATTCCGCGCCAAGCCATGGCCCATGGCGCCCAGGCCAATGCAGCCAAGGACGATCCGATCGTTGGCGCCTGGATTGCCGTTGGCCGCAAGCACGCCTGTCCGCAGCACCTGCGGACCCATGACCCCTGCCGCCGCGGCGCCCGCCGCCCGGCTCAGGAAACTCCGGCGCGTCAATCTCTTGCTCATGCGTTGGCCCCCCTTCCGCCGCGCGCCCATGGACGCCCCGGCATTCTTCCCATTCCGATAACGCCTTGGAGGTCATTCCAGCAAATCCAGCCCGAAAACGCAACCACACCTGGCGAACGATTGCGCGCATGGGCGCCGGTCAAGGGTCCCGCTTCCCTCAGGTCTTGCCGCGGAGGCGCTCGGCCAGCCGGGTATGGCGTTTCGTGACGCGGCTGTTGCTCACGGCCATGCGGACGGCTTTGGGATCGCCCACGATAACGGCGTATTCGCGCGCGCGAGTGATGGCCGTGTAGATGACGTTTCGTTGCAGGAGCATGTAGTGTTGGGAGAGGAGGGGCAGCACGACGGCGCGGTATTCGCTGCCTTGGCTCTTGTGCACGGTCGCCGCGTAAGCCAAGGCGAGGTCCTCGAGTTCGTCGAAAGGGTAGAGGACCTTCCGCCCGCCGAAGTCCACTTGGACCTCCTGGACTTCCGTGTCCACGAGTTCGATGACACCCACATCGCCGTTGTAGGCGTCCCGCTCGTAGTTGTTTCGCGTCTGCATGACCTTGTCGCCCACGCGGAAACCCTTTCGCGTCACCGGTTCTCCGTCGGGGTTGAGGGCTTCCTGCAAGGCTTCGTTGATGCGGGCGACGCCGCCCTCACCCCGGCGCATGGGCGTCAGGACTTGAATGTCGCGGATGGGGTCGAGGCCGAAGCGCGCGGGCATACGCCGGGCCGCCAACTCCACCACCGTCTCCAGGGCCTTGGCGGGGGCCGTCCGCTCCACGAAGAAGAAATCCTTCGCGTTGAATTCGGGATACACCCCTTCGTTGATGCGGTGGGCGTTGTTGATGATGCCGCTCTCCGCCGCTTGGCGAAAAACGGTCTGGAGCCAGACCACGGGAACAGTGTTGCCCGCGATGACGTCGAAGAGCACGTGGCCCGGGCCCACGGACGGCAACTGGTCCACGTCGCCGACGAGGAAGAGGCGCGCTTCCCGGGGAAGGGCGGCCAGCAGGCCGGCCATCAACGACACGTCGACCATGGACGTTTCATCGACGATTACGACATCGGCGGCGACGGGGTTGTCGGCGTTCCGCATAAACTGGCCGAATTTTGGGCTAAACTCCAGGAGACGATGGAGGGTCCGGGCTTCCCGGTTCGTGGTCTCTTCCAAGCGCTTCGCCGCCCGGCCCGTAGGCGCGCATAGCAAAATGTTCAGCCCCTTCGCCTCGAATATCGCGAGAAGACTGTTCACCACCGTCGTCTTCCCCGTGCCGGGACCGCCAGTGACCACCATGACTTTCGCCAACGCCGCCGTTTCGATGGCTTGGCGCTGCTGTGGAGACAGGGCGATGCTGTGGCGGCGCTCCACCCATTCGATGGCCTTGTCCGTCTTGATGGAGACGGGCGGCCCTGGGCAACGTAGTAGATGCTTGATGTCCCGGGCGCAGGCCGTTTCCGCGTCGTACAGAGCCTTGATGTAGACGGCGGCCGCGCACGTGGCGTCCGCAGACTCCTCGCACACCGCCTGTCCCGCCGCGGCAAGGCTTTCCAAGGGGGCGTCCAACGCGGCGGGGCCGATGGCCGCATTCTCGCCGCTGGGGGCATCCGCGTTGAGCAGTTCGGCGGTCCGCTCGAAGAGGCCCGGCTTCGGCAGGAAGACATGGCCCTCCGAGGCCGCTTCTTGCAGGACGTGAAGGAGGCCCGCCTGGCCCCGCTTCGGCGAATCCGCCGGCACGCCAAGCTCGCGGGCGATGCGGTCGGCCGTCTTGAAGGCGATGCCCGAGATGTCCTGGGCGAGGCGGTACGGGTTGTCCCGGAGAAGCGCCACGGCGCCGTCGCCGTAGCGTTTGTAGATTCGCACGGCCTGGTTGACGCCGATGCCGTGACCCTGGAGGAACACCATGATGGACTGTACGGCTTTTTGCCGCTCCCAAGCCTTCCGGATCTGCTCGGCCCGTTTCTTGCCGACGCCTGGCACGGACTTCAGCCGTTGGGGGGCCTCTTCGATCACCCGGAAGGTCTCCACGCCGAAGGTGTCCACCAGGCGCTTGGCGTAGACGGGGCCGATGCCTTCGATGAGGCCCGAGCCCAGATACTTCTCGATGCCCTTGACCGTGGCGGGGAGGATGGTCTGGTAGCGGGCGATGCGCAACTGCGGGCCGAACTTGGGATCGTTCTCCCAATGCCCCCACACGCGCACCGTTTCCCCAGGGGAGACGGCAAGGAGGTGGCCCACGATGGTGGTGAGGTCGGGCTTTCCGGATTCTTGGAGGCGCGCGACGAAGAAGCCGTTCGCCTCGTTCTCGTAGACAATGCGCTCCACCACCCCCTCGATGCGGGCGAGTCCGCCGTCGTCGCCGTCCCCGGCTTGGGCGCTGGGGGGCGGCTCGAAGAGGCCGGCGTCGCCCGGGGGATCGCTGGCGGACATGAGAGGGCGGGCTCCTATCCGCCCAAGGGCGCGCTGTCGAAACGGCGCAGCACGATCTCGTCCGTCGTGGCCCGGGGGCTCAGGCCCGCGAGATACAGGGCGGCGTGGGCTACATCCTCTGGGGTCATCCAGTCCGACTTGTCCCGCTCGGGCATGTTTTCCTGGGTCAGCTTCGTGTCGAGACCGCCGGGGCAAATGGCGTGGACGCCGATGTTGTGCTCCCGCATCTCCATGGCCAACACCTTCGTCAACCCGTTGAGGCCGTGCTTCGACGCGCAATAGGCGCCTTGGCTGGGATAGGGCTTCAGGCCCGCGAGGCTGGAGATGTTGATGATCCGTCCGGACCGCCGCGCCATCATGGACGGCAACACGGCTTGGATGCAGTTGAAGGGCCCGGTGAGGTTCACGTCCAACGTCCGCCGCCACGCCGCCGGGTCCGCCGCGTGGATGGGCTCGAACTTGGCGTATCCCGCGTTGTTGATGAGGATGTCGATAGGTCCGAGGGCCTCCAACGCCTGCTCGACCATGGCCTGGACCGCCTCGGCGTCCGTCACGTCGCAAGGTATGGCCAAGGCGCGTTGTCCCTGGGCCTGGACCTGTTCCGCCGTCCCGGTAAGCTCGCTTTCCGAACGCGCCGTGGCGGCGATGGCGCAGCCCGCCCGGGCGAAGGCCACGGCCAGCCCACGGCCGATGCCCCGGCCCGCTCCCGTGATGAGCACGGTCTTGCCTTCAAGATTCATAAACGTTCCTCATGCCTGGTCCCCGTGGTCAAGCGCCGCCCGGGGGGTTAGCTGATTGCCGGTTTCGCGGCGTCCGCGCCCTCGCCGCCGTCCGGGCCTTCGAGGGCCAGCGGCGTGTATTCCTGTTGCCGGATCAGTTCGCCCAGCGTCACTTCCATGATGCCGCTGGAGCCGCCGTGGATCCGCTCCAACAAAGGCTTGAAGCGCTCGTCGTGGCGCAAGTCCGAGGGGTCCCGGCCCGTTTCGCGGAGAACGCGGATGACATCGCCCACCGTGATCCGCGCGACGGACCGGCCCGGCTGGTAGCGCGGCGGTTCATGCGCCCAGTCCGATTCCGGCGCGCACCGGGTCACCAGGCCCGCCTCTTGAAGCTGGTCGAGGGTCTCGTTCAAGAGCCGGGAGGGTACATTCCAGGATTGAGCCGCCTCCAGCGTCGCCAAGGGCGGCAGTCCATTCTCGAAACGGTGACAGATGTCGAGCATCGCGCGCAGGCCCAACGCCTCCCGGTACGCCTGGCTCGTCCCCGCGGCGTAGCGCTCCATGGCGAAGGTCTTCTCGTTCTGGTAGGCGAAGGTGAGCTCCGCCCCGGCGAGGACCACGACCCAGCTCGCGTACATCCACATAAGCAGGAGCGGGACGGTGAAATAGGACGTGTAAATGAGGCTGTACCGCGCCATGCCGAACTGGAACTTCACATAACCCAGGGAAACCAACAACCAAAGCAGACCCGCAAGAACGCCGGCGATGAAAGCGTACCGCAGGACGACCCGTGTGTTTGGCACGAAGTAATACATGGCGGTGAACGCCAGGCAGATCACGCCAAACTGCACGCCCCGCAACGCGAAGGCGAAAGGACCGAGGCGATCGCGGATCGCTTCGCTCTCCAACACCGCGAAAAGACTCAAGACGCCCACAATAACCACGACCAACAGCACCAACAGCACGAAGTAGTCGGTGAACATTCGGTATCGCGAGCGCGTTTGCTTCAATCCCCAAATCTTGTTGAAGGATTTCTCGATGTTCATCATCAAGCCGAACAAGGTGGCCAAGATGAACGCGAAACCGCCGAGGCCGATGGTGCGCGGATCCGCCCGCTCCTCCGCGAAGGTAAGCAGGGCGTCGAAGGTCTGGCCCAGTTCGCCGCCTTCGCCGTTCAAGCCCGGATCCTCCGGACCCATGAGCAGAAAATCGCGGACCTGCTCCCGGATAAAGGCGTCGTTCAAGTCTTCGCCGTTCTCCTCGCCTTCCATCACCTGGCCCGCCAAATAGGAGTACATCTCGTGGTCCAGGTTGAGCCACTGGATGAGAGCAAAGGCGAAGAGCAGGAAGGGCACGATGGACAGGGCGGTGGCGAAGGTAAGAGCGGAAGCCCGCAGCAGCAACGCGTCTTGGATGATATTCTGAACCAAGAGCACCGCCACGCGGATATGTTTGATGATGAAGCCTTCCGGAACGGGGTCGCCCGGACGGCCAATATGCCAGACATCATGGGTAACGAAGCGCCGCCCCCGGTGCAGCGCCTCGATAAGCTCGCGAATCCATTTGAACATGCGCGTATGCTACACGCGGCCCCCGCCAAAGGGCAAACGGGAGCCGCTGGAGCCTTCGCGGCCCATGGGGGAAGCCAGCGCGCGGACTACTTTCCGGTCTTTTCCCGGAGCGCCTTGTCCAGCTCACGGCGGATGGCCCGAATCTGATCCGCCGTCATCTTTTCGCAGCAATACGTGATAAACGGATCCGGCGAGCCGCCATACACCCGCTTGATAAAATTCCGCGTCGCCGCCCGCGTAAGATCGGCCTGGGCGTACACGGGCCGGTACAGATACGAGTTGCCGATCTGGTCATAGGTCAGCGCGCCCTTCTGCACCAGGCGGGCCAACATGGTCTTCACGGTCTGGTACGCCCAACCGAACTCTTTTGGCGTCGCCGCGAAAACGTCCCGCGCCGCCATCGGCCCTTTCTCCCAGAACGGCTTCATGATTTCCCACTCGGTATCCGAGAGCTTGGGCAGGCCTTCTTCATCAACCATTGAGGTCATAAGGGGACATCTCCTTTCGTTTGTCCGAGAGCATGATAAACCACATCCGTCGTCCCCGTCAATCCTCTGTTCACGGCTTCACGGCTGGCTGGCGAGCCTGGAGGCGGGGGGCCTTGTTCATCGAGCCCGGAAACCGTGGCGAAACGCCCACGCCGAAGCGTTCAACAGCGCTCTTGGACCGAAAACTGGGAGCTTGACACTCCAAACCGCCAACGACCGCCTCGCCGCCGAAAGCCAGTCTATCGGCTAACGCTACATCCGTTCCATCACCGCTTTCCGGGTGTCCGTGCAATCCGGAGGCTCCCGCGCCGTCTACCAGGGTGTAAGGCAGGCCTGGCTTCTTCAGTCCAACGCCACCGGCGGCGCAGCCGGCGGGAGGCACGGATCATGCTGAATCCATACTCATGGCCTGTTGACGTAGGAGGCGTGCTCATGGGAGTTGAAGGCATCGCATACTGGGCCTATTTCGGTGGGTTGGCCGCCGGCAGCGCCCTCGGCCTGTTCTTGCTCATAACCGGGTGGGTCCGAATGAGCAAGAACGGAGACTACTGGGCCGAGACCGTGCAGGGCCGGACGCCGAGCGCCCTTGCGCACAAGAAAACGGCGGAGCGCGGCCAGCGTCTTAATCGGCGCGGATAGACCAGCGTCTGAATCAGCGTGGCCCGTTCCTATCTCTTGGGCCCATTGGCGCGCCCATGGC
>SLHB01000121.1 GCA_007136375.1 Candidatus Hydrogenedentota bacterium | reverse complement strand
GTATTCGCCGAGCCGAGCCGCGGATATCTGCGACCTTGCCGCGCGGGACATCCGGGAGGCCGCCTTCCGGTTCGCCGCCTCCGGCGCCACCATGTCGTTGTGGACGATGGGGCTGAACCAGCAATCGCAAGGCACGGCGGCGAACCGCCTGGTGAACGCCATGCATTTGCTAACGGGGCACATCGGCCGCCCGGGCGCCACCCCGTTTTCCCTCACGGGCCAGCCCAACGCTGGCGGCGGCGTCCGGGACACCGGTTCGCTGGCCCACCTCTTGCCTGCCGGCCGCCAAGTGGCCAACGCCGGGCACCGGGCCGAAATGGAGGATAAGTGGGGCGTCCCCCGGGGCCGTATCAGCCCAAACCCGGGCTATCACGCCATGGCCTTGTTCGAGGCGATGGAGCGCGGCGACGTGAAGGCCTGTTTCGTGGCTTGTACGAATCCGGCCCATTCCCTGCCCAACGCCGAGCGGTACCGCGAAGCCATGCGCAACACCTTCCTGGTGGTGGCGGACGCCTACCATCCCACCGCGACCACGGAGCTGGCCGACATCGTCTTGCCGGCGGCGATGTGGACGGAGAAGGAGGGGATGTTCAGCCAATCCGAGCGGCGGTATCACTATGTTCCGAAGGTGGTGGATCCCCCTGGGGAAGCCCGGGCCGATTTGGCGATCCTGACGGATTTCGCCGAGCGGCTGGGCTTCGGCGACCTCATCACGGCCCGGGACGCGGAGAGCGTCTGGGACGAATGGCGAGAATTGGCGCGAGACTCCTACTACAACTTCCACGGCATGACGTACGAACGCCTCAAGGAGGAGCGCGGTCTGCTCTGGCCTCTTCCTGATGAGGATCACCCCGGCACATGCCACCGCTATGTGCCTGGAGAGGATCCCTTGGCCTCCGGCGACGGCCGGTTGGATTTCTATGGCCGCGCGGACCGGCGGGCCGTCGTGTGGCTCCATGAGCAGCACGATCCCGCCGAGCCCGTATCGGACGAGTATCCTCTCGTGTTGACGACGGGGCGGGTGTTGGAGCACTGGCACACGATGACGATGACCGGCCGGGTAGAGCACTTGGATCCGGTCGCCGTCGACTTTCTGGAGATGCACCCCCGCGACGCGTTGCGCCACGGGATTGAGGACGGCGCCGCCGTCCGGGTGTCGAGTCCCCGCGGGAGTACGGAACTGGTTGCGACGGTCACGGAGCGGGTGCGTCCCGGCGTGATCTTTTCGGCGTTTCATTCCGCGGAACGGCTCATCAACCGGGCGACGAAGGACGTCTACGATCCCTTCTCGAATCAGCCGGAGTTCAAACTCTGCGCGGCCCGCGTGGAAGCGGTCTAAGGGGGAGTCAACGGAAATGCATTCACGAATCCTACGGCGCTTCACCTTCTGGGGCGTGGCGGGCTTTGCGTCCAGCGCCGCCGCCGTTGAAGGGCAACAGCCGGGCTTGGCGGGCGTTGACCTGATCCGCACCGCGGCTATCGCGGCCGTGGTCCTCGGCGTGCTCATCTTGATCCTCACGGAGTTCGTTGTGAAGTCCCGGATCAGCCGGACCGCGTACCATTGGCTTGTTCTGTTCGGCCTGTGCGTCCTGCCCGCCACCGCGCTGGTCGGCGCCACCGTCACGATGCTGGAGGAAACCAAGACGGTCGATTCCTGCGCGGCGTGTCACGTCATGGACCCGTTCGTCTATGACTTGCAACACGAAGACAGCGAGACCCTGGCGGCGCGGCACTACAAGAACAACTGGATCCCGAAGAACCACTGTTACTCCTGCCACACGACCTACGGGGTCCACGGCGCCTTCGAGGCGAAGCGGGACGGGTTCCGGCATTGGCTGTTGTATGTGACCGGGACGTATGAAGAGCCCATCACGTACAAAGGCAGCTTTCCGAACGTGAGTTGCCTGGATTGCCACGACGGGACGCCCAAATACGATCAGGTCACAAGCCACGTGGTGCTGGACCGCGACTTGCGGTCGGACCGGGTGTCGTGCAGCTCGTGTCATGGGCCGGCGCATCCCACGCCCGGCGAGCGCGGAATCTATGAGGGGGAGCTATGGGAACAGCTACGGAACACGGAAAATTCGGTGTACTAGTCCGGACGGCCGTGGTGCTCGCGGTCATCGGGCTGCTATGCTCCGGGGTGTTGTTGGTGTTCGGCGCCGGTCCCTGGACCGTGGGCGTCAGCATGATGTTGGGGGCTCCCATACTGGGGCTGGCCATCTTGTTGTACCTGGTCGTTGTGATACGGGACCTGCGGGACCAAGGGATTCTCTAACGGGCCGCCGCAAGTGTGTGACGGGGCCTCTTTTCCCGGGAGCGGGGAAGGAGGCCCCGCGCCTTTTACCGACGGCGTCTTAAGCCGTTGATTCGCCGCGAATCTCCGCCAGCACCTTCAGTTTTGCGTCCATGAGCTGGGGATGGGTGAGGTTGAGCAGCGTCCCCAATTTGTGCAGCAAGTGATCCTCGTGGGCGTGCAGCGCGCCGTCCATGAAAATGACCCGCCACGCTTCCTCCACGATTTCCCGCTTTTCCTCCGGCGTGCAGTGCTGATTAAGGACATTGGTGAAGCGCCAGAGGTCCGAGCTCTCGTTGAGGCTCTTCTTGCTTTCCGCGACCAGCTCTTCGGCGTCCTCTTTGCTGAGGGAAAAGCGCTCGTGAAGGGTTCGTATGATATGGCTCCGCTCCTCCGGCGTGAATTCCCGGTCCGCGCGCGCCGCCTCCACCAATATGGCGCTGGTGGCGAGTTGGACGCGCTCCTCGGGCGCGGGCTCGGCCGCCGTTCTTTCGGGCAAAAAAAGGTCAAACAACCGCGAAATCATAAGAAATACTCCTTGTTTCCGTTCATAATAGCCCGGATTCTCGGCCGGGGCAACAGATCACGGGCTCGCGGGGCCGACGCCCGCGCCGCGGGAGGACGCCGCTACATTGGCGCCGCAACCCCTAGGGGCGGTCTTCTCAACGAGGTGTGAAAACGCTTTCCATTGTGCGGCGCCCTCTGTTATACTGGGCGCACTACAATATCTTGTGCGGGAGACGGGTTCTTGAACGCTTTAATGCGAAAAGTTCACTTCGTTGGTGTTGGCGGCATCGGAATGAGCGGGCTCGCGGAAATCCTACTCAATCTGGGATGCACCGTGTCCGGGTCTGATTTGCAGCCCTCCGACATCACCCGCCGGCTGGAGCGCCGTGGTTTGCGCTTCTTCCAGGACCACGAGGCGAGCCATCTGGACGGCGTGGAAATTCTCGTCGTCTCCGCCGCGGTAGGCGAGGACAACGTCGAAGTGGCCGCCGCGCGGCAGCGGGGCGTTCCCGTCATGCACCGCAGCGAACTGCTCGCGGACTTGATGCGGCTCAAGCCCAACGCGATCGCCGTGGGGGGCGCCCATGGCAAGACGACCGTCACGTCCATGGTCAGCGCGATTCTGGATCGGGCGAACATCGGCGCGACAACCATTGTCGGCGGCATCCTCCACCGGAGCGGCGCCAACGCGCGGTGGGGCGCGGGCGACTACTTGGTGGCGGAGGCGGACGAGCACGACGGCTCGTTTCTCCGGCTTCATCCGACCATCAGCTTGGTCACCAACATCGACGCCGAGCATTTGGAATACTACGGCACGCTGGACAATATCAAACGGGCCTTCGTGGAGTTTTGCAACCTGACCCCCTTTTATGGTTACGCCATCCTGTGCCGGGATGACGCGAACTGCCGGGACATTCTCGGCGCCATCGAGGGGCTGTGCATCACCTACGGCCTGGACGGAGAGGCGTCTCTTGTGGGGTCGAACGTGCGGCTGGCCCAGGGGGAGCCGCCGGCGGCGGACCGCCATGTCCATTCACCCGACCTCTACACCGAGGTGGACGTGACCAGCCACGACGAACGCCTTCCCGCCGTCGGACATCTTGGGACATTGCGGATCCACGCCATCGGCGCCCACAACGTGCGCAACGCCCTGGGCGCCTGCGCGGTGGGGCTTTGCCTGGGCATGCGGTTTTCCCACGTGGCCGAGGGCCTGGAGCTGTACGACGGCGTGCGCCGCAGGCTTCAGGTGCGCGGCGAGGAGCGGGGTGTCTTGGTGCTGGAGGACTACGCCCACCATCCCACGGAGATCGCCAATACCTTGGAGGCGGCGCAGTGGCTGGGGCGCAAGCGTGTTGTGGCGGTGTTCCAACCGCACCTCTACAGCCGCACGAAATACTTTTACAGCGAGTTCGCGGAGGTCCTGAGCCAGGTGGATTGGTGCGTGGTGACGGACATCTACCCCTCCCGGGAGGCGCCCATGCCCGGGGTGGACGCGGGATTGATCGTGGACGCGGCGCGGGAGCGGGGAAGCGGCCATGTCGAGCTCATCCGGCGGATGGAAGACGTTCCCGCCTCGTTGGCGCCTCGCCTGGAGCCGGGCGATCTCGTCTTGATCCTTGGCGCGGGAAACATTAACCGGGTCGTGGAGCCGTTGATGGAGGCGTTGCGAGCGTGTTGACCGTCAACAAACCCTTCGGCGTGGAAGACGCGTTTTCGCCAAGCGCGCGGAAGGTGGTGTTCCGGCGTTTCCTGCGGAGCTTCGGGATCCTTGCGGCGCAAGTGATCGTTTGCGTGGGAATCGTCGGCGGCGGGACCTACGCCTTCGCCAATTTTGTGGAGGATTCCGAGTACTTCCGGGTGCAGTACATCCGGGTCGAGGGCGTCCGCGCCCTGGACGAACACGACGTGGCCCAGGTTTCCGGCGTGACCCGGAATGACAATCTGGTGTGGCTCAACACGGCGGCCATCCGCGAGACGGTCGAAAGCTTGCCCTATGTGCGGACCGCGCGGATCACGCGGGAGTTCCCGGGCCGTGTGATCATCGCGGTCGAGGAGCGATCCCCCTTCGTGGCGCTCCAGGTTCGCTCCCAGCTCTACGCCATCGACGCGGAAGGCGTAGTGTTGCGGGAACTGGGGGATTACGAGCTTCCGCCGGGTCCCATCGTAAGCGGCGTGCCCTCCCTAGGGAATGTGGCGCCGGGCGACCGTGTCGAAGCCGCTCCGTTGCGCCGCGCCTTGGACTTGTGGGGGATCTTCACGCAGACCCGGCTGGCGGGACAGGTGACCGTTTCGGAGATCTGGGCGAGCCATATCAACGATCTGCGGATGTACTGCGACGAGCTCCCCTTCGAGATCCGTTGGGGACGCCATGGCCTGGCCGAGCAGGCGGTGCAACTTGATTTTCTTTGGGAGCAGAAGGATGGCGAATTGGAGTGTCAGGAGTATTTGGACCTGCGTTGGGGACGGGACATTGCCTGCCGCTAGGCGGCGCGGGGCGGGTTCGAAAGGATGAGGACATGACGAGCCATGGCGGAGCGGGGAACGGAGGCTTCATTCGCGGCAATCAACAACACCATTCCAGCAAGGAGAAATGGGCTTTATCGATGAGTGGACTTGGAGACGGCAAAGGCAGCGGAGAACACGTCATGAGCATCAGTATTTCCAACGAATTCAACTCATTTGACCAACGCGCCATCATTAAAGTCTGCGGCGTGGGCGGCGGCGGCGGAAACGCCGTTGGCAGGATGATCGAGGCGGGGCTGTCCGATGTTGAGTTCATCACCATCAACACGGACGCCCAGGCGCTCAAGACCTCGCCCGCGGGGACGCGCCTGCAAATCGGCACGGAAGTGACCGGCGGTCTGGGTTCGGGCGCCAAGCCGGACGTGGGCGAGGAGGCCGCCAAGGAAGACGAGGAGCGCATCGGCGAGGTCCTGCAAGGCGCGGACATGGTGTTCCTAACCGCTGGCTTGGGCGGCGGCACGGGCACCGGGGCGAGCCCCATCATCGCCGACATCGCCCGGCACAGCGGCGCGCTCACTGTGGCGATTGTTACCCTGCCCTTCAGCTTCGAAGGGCCGGAGCGGATGGCGCACGCGAAGCGAGGGCTCGAAGCCCTGGAAGACAAGGTCGATACCCTTATCGTTGTGCCCAACGACCGGGTGGCGTCGCTGAGCCAAAACGACACGAGCTTCCTTAACGCCTTCCGCCAGGCTGATGAAGTGTTGCACAACGGCGTTCGCGCCATCGCCGAACTTATCACCGTGCCCGGCCTTATCAACCTCGACTTCGCGGATGTCCGCACCATCATGCAGGCCCGGGGAAGGGCGCTCATGGGCATCGGCGTGGCCGAAGGGGAAGACCGGGCGCTGCGCGCGGCCCGCGAGGCCATCATCTGCCCCTTGCTCGAACAGTCAAGCATTACGGGCGCCAAGGGGGTCATCGTCAACGTCACGGGCGGCTGCGAGATCGGCATGCGCGAGATCCAGGAAGCCGTCACCGCCGTGCAGAAGGCGGCGCACCCCGACGCCAACATCATCTTTGGCGCCGTGGTGGACGAAGAGGAGCGCCCCGAGCTCCAGGTCACCGTTATCGCCGCCGGCTTTCCCACCGAGGCGTCCCAGGTGGAAGGGGACGAATCGGAAGCGCCTTCCATGAGTGCATCTGGGGCTGGAGGGGGCCGGGGGCCGTCCGTGTATCAGTTCCCAGGATCGTTCTCTGGTGACGGAAACGGCGCGCCGGAGACGCCCGACCTTGCGCCGCCCGATCCCGCGGAGGCTTTCGAGACGGCGGAGCCCGCAACGCCGGAAGTGCAGTATTTGTTTAGCTCGGACGAACTGAACGGCGCGCCGGAGGAGCCGGCGGCCGAGGAAATGGCCGGGCCAGAGATCGAAGAGGAAGAAGAGGATCTGAGTCTGCCGACGTTCATGCGGCGGCGCCGCCGGAACGCGCAGTAACGCCCATGCTGGAGCCTGGACGGCCGCGGAGGCGTGGCCGTCCAGCGTGGCTTCCGTGTTTGTTGGGACGTCGCGGCGAAGGGGGATCTGCGGTCGTTAACGGCTAGGAGGGCTCGTGGTTGTTCACCGGCTTGGTAAACGCGACGCGTCGTCAACCGATTCGCGAAAATCCCCCTTTGAAGGGGAGTAGGGGGGATGTAGTCCCAGCATCTTCAGCCTACCCCGGCGTTTGTGGTGCGAAGGGGAATTTGCCCCCGGAGCGCGCCCTCGAGTACACTTGGAGCCGACACGCCCCGATAGTTCAATGGATAGAACGAATCCCTCCTAAGGATTAGATACAGGTTCGATTCCTGTTCGGGGCGCTTTCTTTCAACGCTGGCGCGTTGCGCGCCACCCCCTTCCCCCTCAGAGTTCGCAACTGTGCGACCACATCTTGACGGGCGCGCCGTACATGGCTTCCAGATCCTGGGCCTGCACGTTCTCCGCGCTGCTCACCACGAGGCGCCGGTTCAGACACGCCACGCGATTCACGTAGGCCGACACAAAACCAAGGTCATGAGACACAAGAACTATGGGGATGTCCCGGTTTAGGTCGCGGAGCAACTCGTAGAAGTTCTCCTCGACGCGGCTGTCAACGCTCGCCGTCGGCTCGTCCATCACGAGCATGCGCGGATCGCTCGCCAATGCCCGCGCGGCGAGCATGCGCTGGCGCTCGCCGCCGGACAGGCCTCCGATTTGCCGCTTCGCCAGGTGAGCCATGTCGACGCGCTCCAAGGCGCGGCGCGCTTCTTCCCGGTCGTCGTCCCGATAGCGCCGTCCCATGGGCGTGTGACCGAGCCGTCCCATGAGCGCCACTTGCTCCACGGTTACGGGGAAGTTTTGCTCGAACTGGGCGTATTGGGGGATGTAGCCAATGTGACGGCGCGTCTTCTCCGGAGCGGCGCCGAACACGCGCACGCGCCCCGAGGCGGGTTGGAGCAGGCCCAGAATGAGCTTGATAAGCGTCGTCTTCCCTCCGCCATTAGGCCCGATGACGGCGAGAAAGTCGTCTTCGTGGATGGTGAGACTGACATCTTCGAGAACAGGGACTTCCCCGTAGCGAAAGGAAAGGTTTTCGGCTTCCACAACCGCTTGGCTCATGGGGTCAACGCCTCGCGAATGAGCCCGGCGACGTGGCGGAGATTATCTGGATAATCCTGGGCCAGGGGATCGAGAGCGATCACTTCGGCGCCAATTTCGTCCGCGATTACTTCAACCCGGGCTGTACTGTACTGTTTTTCGACAAAAATTCTGCGAACCCCGTCGGCTCGCGCCTGTTGCACCAGTTGACTCACCGAATGCACGCCAGGCTCCTTGCCCTCCTGCTCGACCGCCTGCTGCTTCAGCCCGTAGGCGTCCGCGAAATACCCCCAAGCGGGATGATACACCCAGAATGTCTCCCCTTCGCAGGGGGCAAGGGTCTCCGCGAGTTCGTTGTCAAGGGCTTCAAGCTCGGCCAACAGGCTGTTGGCGTTAGTCTCGAATTCCACGGCGCGTTCCGGCATCAGTTCTCGAAGCGCGTCACGGATCTGCCGGGCCTGGGCCATCATGTTCTCTGGCGCCAGCCAGATATGAGGGTCCGGCGCGCCCGCGCCGTGGTTGTGTCCATGATCATGTCCGTGGTTGTGCGCCTCGCCGGCGCTCATGTAGCGTAGTTCCACGCCCTCGCGGCCGTCGATGATCTTCATGCCAGGGTTCGTCTCCTGGATATGGGACCACGCCGCCTCTTCGAAGGGCAGGCCCGTCCGGACGTACAGCGCGGCCCGGCTGAGCCCCCGGATTTCCGAGGGACGGGGGCTGTAGGTTTCGTGATTCGCCCCCGGGGGCAGCAGCACCCGCACGCGGGCGTGGTCTCCAGCGATCCGCTCGGCAAGATAGGCCTGAGGCGGGACGCTGACGAAGACGGTGGGCGCGCCATCATCATCCGCGAAGCCGCCGCAGCCCGCCGCCACTAAGGTCAGTATGCACAGGGCCAGCCACGGCGGCAATCCCGTTGCGGCGCCGGTGAGCCTGTAGTTGTCTGTCATGTTCCTGATGTCTCCCTTCTCAGGAACAATGATATCCTATTGAGAATCGATTGTCAATAGGATGTCACAGGATGAGCGCGCCCGCCCCGGACACGGGCGTGTTGATGGTTACGGCGGCTTCCGCTTCGGACGCGGCCAGAGGCTCCGGGGCGCCCGACCGCGCCTGGTGGGTGGCCGATGCGAGGTAGCCGCGCAACGCGGCGACAACGCCAGGGGCAGTCTCCGCCGGCGCTAAGGCGGTGATGCTGCCGGCGATTCCCGCTCCCGTTAGGCTGGCGCCGAGGCTGCCCGCGTCCATCGCCGCGTCCACGAGACCGTCCAACGCGGCGCTGCTGGCGCCGTATCCCCCTGGGCAGACGTGTATGGGCGCATTGTCCCGTATCAAGGCGTCCAGAGCCCCGCGGCTTACATCGGGTTGATACCGGCTTCCCTGGGGCGTGTAGCGGCGGTCGCCGTTGTGGCCCGCAAGCATCAGGCGGCCAGCTTCCTCCCAACGGCCCGTTTCGATGAGCTCGCCAAAGAGGCGGGCGCGCTCGGATTCGGCGACGCCGAAGAGGAGGGGGCCGCGCAACGCAAACTCCGCGGGGCGCCGCGCCTCGGGCAATTCCCCGAAATAGCGGTCATACAGCATGTCGAGTTCTGGTGGATCATAGCGCTCGCGCAGGGTCGGAAGAGAGGCCGTTTCCGGCACGCGCTTGAGCAGGCTCAGTAGCCGTTGGCCGCCGCCGTAGGGTTCGAGTTGGCCCGGGGATAGATCGCTCAGGTAGCGCGTGTTCTCCGTGAAGCTCGAAGGGAGTCCGGCCTCCCGCATTTCGTAGCGGAGGATGTCCAGGGCGAGGGAATAGGCGAAGCGGTTGCGCGTGTAGGCGAGCCGGTCCGGGCCGCTCAGGCTTCGCGTGGTCCGCGAGTCCGCCACGATGACTTGGAGTCCTTCGGGCCAGGGAATGTGCCGGAGCGTTGGAGGTTCAGGCGCGCCAGGATGGATGACGGTGCTTAGCAAGTGGCCTTGCCGGCCGAGGACGATGCCCGTTTGATCCGCCAGACCCGTCCGGGCGCCCGCGTACCATTCCACGTCCCGGGCGGCTTGGGCGAGGGTGAAGGGCGGCCATTCCCGGTTGTCGCAGTGAAGCGCCGTAAGCAAGATCAACACGCTCAATGCGTGGGAGGAACTCAAGGCCGCGCCCCGGGGCAGGTCGCTCGCGATGACGGCGTCGAAGCCATCGAGTTCGCCTTCCGTATCGAAGCTGGCGCGGAGCAGAGCCCCTTGAAGGTAGAGCCGCCAGTCGCCTGGCCAATTCCGCCGGGCAGCGGCGGCCGCGGAACAGGCGATGAGCGCGTCCCAGTCGTCGGGCTGTCCGTGCCGGGCCCGGAGATCCGCGATGTCCGCGTCCAAGGGCGCGAACCCGGGCTCGGCGTTGACGATGCGCGCCTGGGCGTCGTTTCGGGGGGCCGCCACGGCGATCACCTCCCGGTGATGCGTCATGAGATTCAGCCAACCCCCGTGCGTGTCCACGTGCATGCCCCGGAGGTTCACGCGGCCGGGCGCGCGGAGGACATGGACGGGCCCATTCCCGAAACGCTCGCGAAACGCCTTCACCGCCGTGGCCGCGAGGGCGGTGCGATCAGTGAGCAGTTCGGGCGCCGTCCCGTAGATCGAGCGCCACCCCTTGGGCGGGGCGTGCGCGGCGCCGTCCAAGGCGCGCATCCACGTCTCCGCCGGGATGGGTCGGGCAAGGCTTTGGGCCGGCGCGTCCACGGTGACGGAGTCCTTTCTATCAACCTGCGTGGCGTGTTCGGTTGCGCGGAAGGCAAGCGGCGGAGCCCGGCGCGGCTGGTCTCGAATCGTTCCGGCGCGGCCGCTATCCCTGAGCGCCCGAATGTATCACAGCGGCGCTGGGCGCTTCATCAATGGTTGTAGCTGGTGCGGACGCCGTAGCGTTCGGTGACGCTGCGCAACTCTGCAAGCAGGGGCGGCTCCTCGCCCACTTCGGCGATCTCGCCGATGAGGTGATAGGCCTTGCGAAAACCCCATTCCCTGGCGATGGTGGGATCATCAACGAGGGCGTCTTCGAGGTCCGCCTGAAAGACGACGGCTTTCCGCTCGGGCCCGGCCCGGCCCGTCAAACGGAGGACGAAACTGGTGTCGCCCGCCGGATCAAAGCGCCCGTATATCGTAATGGGCCGATCCATGAAGAAATCCGGCAACTCCCGGGGGAAAATGCGGCTGGCGTCCAAACGTCCGTACACGGCTTCCAAATTTGTGAGCAGCGGGTCTTGCAGTTCCGTGAGAAAGGCCGCGAGTTCCCATTCCACGTTGCTCAGGCTCGCCGCGGTGTGAACGCTGCCGCGGTTCCGGTACGCCAACAAGTCGAGGAGGCGCCGGTCGATGGCTTGGCCGCCCCCAAAGGCGAACACGCTCTTGCGATCCCGGTTGTCTCCCGTGACGCTGTTGATGAGAAGGCGCGCATCCACGATCCCCACGGTGGGGTGGCCGTCGGATACAAGGACTACGATAGCGGGCAGCCCGTCCCGGGTCGAAGTGTCCAAGACATGCCGGAGGGCCTCGTAGATGTCGGTAGAGCCATGGGTTTCCACGTTGTTCAGGAACCGTTCCGCCGCTTGGATGTTTTCCGGCGTCGCCTGTGTCAAGGAGGGGCGGAAGGGATTCGCGGTGTCCCGGAAGAGCACTACGTTGAAGCGATCCTCCGGCCTGAGATTCCGGACGGCCGTTTGCAAGGCTCTCGTAACTTGGTCCATCTTCCGCTGCTGGATGCTCCGGGAGGCGTCCACCACGAACATAATGTCCTTGGGCAGGGCCTCGATCCGGCTGTCCGCGCGTGGAGAGATGGTCAGGCGAAAATACCCCTCCGGGTCGTCTGGCGCGATGTAGGTTTCGATCCGGATGTTCAGGAGATCGTCCCAGAACGCGTACCCTGTGTCTTCACCGAGTCCCGTCTCCTGGGGCATGCCTCCAGGAGACGGATCCGCCGGAAGCGAGGGCAAGTCCTGGGGCTCGGCGACGCTCGAGGGAAGGCTTTCCGCGAGGGCCGCGCCATCCGGAACGCCAGGCGCGAGCCGGTCCAGAACGTCTCCATCCAAGGCGAATCCCCCGGGAAGCGGCGCGGACCCGGCGCTCAAGAACATGGGTTCGCCGGCGAATTCTCCTGGACCCCGCATGACGGGGGTGAGGTCTTCTGGCAGCACGCGGTCCGTACTAGGGCGCACCGCCCGCCGGTCCACCTCTAAGTCCACGCGGGCGTCTTCTTGGGCAATCTCGATGAGCCGGGTGTCCACGGCGTCCATCACGTCGGCGTTTGGCTCGAAGGTTTCGCCTTCCATACCCAGGGGGATGGAAGGCGTGCTGGGCTCTGGCGCGGACACGTCCACGGACGCCAAGTTCGTTGGCTCCGGCGCGGCGTCGATTTCCTCTGCTTCGCTTCCGAACCCCGCATCCTCGAACAGGCGGGTGGGGGCTTCAAAGGGCTCGGGCTCCGAAGGGGCGGGCGTTTCGGGCGGCGCCTCGATGAGCTCCGCCGGTTCTGGTTCGTCTTCACGCAGCGTCACCTGGAAGCGTTCCGTCTCGGCGTTCGGAACGTGCCGGGTCAACAGTCGCACCCCCGGCGACAGCGCGAGCAACAGGGCGTGGGCGGCGATCGAGAGGACAAGGCAGATTTTGAGGATGCGCTTCCGGTTCATGTTCATCGGTTTCTCCTCAGGGCAGGGCGTCTAGCCGCTCTCGCGCCATGTCCGTCCGCTCCCCGTCCGGGAAGTCGCGGACCAACTCCTCGTAGGGCGCCCGCGCCCGTTCGGGAAGTCCGGCTTCTTCATAAGACTGCCCGGCCCGCCAAAGGGCCTCTGGCGTGAGCTCGTCGTGGGCGATGAGTATGGCCACCCGCATGAAGTTGCGCGCGGCTTCCTCGTAGTCGCCATCGGCGGCCTGCAATTCGCCAAGCCGGAACCGGGCCCGCGCGCCCGCTTCGCCCGTGTCCGATTGCGCCACCTCCAGGTACCGGGCCTTCGCCTCCGCCGCGTCTCCGTCCTCCTCCAGAAGCCGGGCGATACGCAGGCGAGAGTCTCCAACGGCGGCGTCCGGTTCGCCGGGACCGTCGCCCGCCGCGGCGTCTTCGTAACGCTCAAGGGCCCCCGTCGTTTCGCCCATCGCCTCCTGAGTCTCCGCCAAAAGGTAAGCGATGCGGCGCCGGTCCGTGAACACCGGATCCCGGTCCAGCAGTGTTTGGAAGACCAGCGCCGCGTCCTCCCAGCGTTCCGCGTTGTGCAAACGCTGTCCAAGCCAGGCGTAGGTTTGCTCGGTGAGTTCCGCGTTCGGATGCTCGCGGATGACGCGCAGGAGCGTTTCAGATGCCGCTTCAAGGTCGCCGCTATCGTATTGGGCCTGTCCCAGGCCTTGGAGGGCGCGCGCGGCTTGACGGCCGCCTGGAGCAAGGTCCACGGCTGCTTGATAGGCCGCTGCGGCGCCGGCGCTGTCGTCGCCATCGCCCAATCGGTAGTCGCCGATGCGCAGCCACGCCTCGGCGGCATGGGGCGAGCCGGGGTAGCGGTCCACGAGTTCTTCGAAGCGCCGCGCGCTCGCCGTTGCGTCTCCGAGGTTGTGGCGGGCGGCCGCCAGGCGGTACAGCGCTTCCTCTTCCACATCGGCATCCGGGTTGGCCGCTAGCACTTCCTCGTAGTGGGCCGCGGCCGCCTCGAAGCCGCCGCCCAAGAATTCCGTCTCCGCCGCGCGCAGCCGCGCCTGTCCGGCCAGCGCATGATCGGGATGGGCCTCGGCGAAACGGGCGAAGGTCTCCGCGGCGGCGGCCTCCCGTCCGGCCATGGCCTGGCTTTCCCCCGCCTTGAATAGGGCTTCCCCGGCAAACTCGCTGCCGCCGTGTCCGTCGGCGACCGCCAGAAAGCGCCGGGCGGCCTCGTCGTATTCGCCGGCCTCCGCGAGAATTAGGCCGAGTAGAAACGCGGCCTCGCCCGCCTCGTTTTCGCCCGCGGCGGGATCCTCAGCCGCGGCTTCCAAGTGAGGAATGGCGGCGTCCGGGTCGCCGTCTTGATACAGCATCCAGCCCAGCCTGTAACGGACGCCACGGGCCTGTTCCGAGTCCGGATGGCGCTCGTGGAGTTCTTGGTAAGCGGCTATGGCCGCCGCGCGCGCGCCGTCTTCCTCCAGGCTCCGGGCGAGGAGCAGGCGGACGTCGGCCGCATGGCTGGATTCACCATGGTTTGCGAGGAACTCCCGCGCCGCCCGCGCCGCGTCGCCGTGGCGTCTCTGATGATGCCGCGCCAAGGCAAGCCCCAGCGCGGCCCGTTCCACGTGCGGGCTTCCGGGGAAATCGGTCAACACCCGCTCAAAGGATTCCGCGGCGAGTTCGTGCCGGCCCGCTTTCCCGTAGAGTTCCCCGGCCTGCAATCGGCATTGTGCGGCTAGGACCTCGTCTTCCGACAGGGCCGCCGCGACGCGGAACTCGCCAGCCGCTTCCTCGAACCGGTCCTCGCCGGCGTGGACAAGGCCGAGGTGATATCGTCCGTAGGGGATGAGCCGGTCCTCGGGGTAATCCTGGACGAGCGTCTCTAAGGCGTCGCGCGCGTCCGCGGCGCGTCCGCGGCTGTGGTAGAGGCGGCCAAGGAAGTAGAGCGCCCGGGGGCGGATGGCGGCGCTGGTTTGCGGATCGGCGAGAGGCTCCAAGGCGTACAGCGCGTCGGCCAGCATGCCGCGGCGGAACTGAATCTCGCCCTGGCGCATCTGGGCCCGTTCCCGGGTGTCCCGCTCCGGTTGCGCGGCGATGGCCGCCTGGAAGGCCCGCAAGGCTTCTTCTTCATTCCCCGTGGCGAAGAGGGCCTCGCCAAGCCGGTATTGCGCCAGGGCGGCGTGCCGCCCGTTGGGAAACTCTTGGAGGTAGGCGCGGTACTCCTGGGCCGCCTCTTCATGAAGTCCGCGGCCAAGCAGGCCGTTCGCGAAATTGAACTGATCGTCCTCTTGCGCCGTATCGGCGGGCGCCGCCAAGAGAAGCAGCAGAAAGCTCAAGCAAAGGATCCCGCGGGCCGTCATAGCGCCGCCTCGGCGGGCTCCCCAGGATCGGACGGCGGCATTGCGGCGAAGGACACATCCTGGATGTCCGCCCGTCGGCAACGGTCCAGGATGGCGATGGCGTGGCCCAGCATGGCCTCCTGGTCGCCCCGGATAACCACGGATCCGCCCGGGAAATACTCCGCGATCTGGTACAAGGTTTCTTGCAACTCGTCCATAGTCATCTCACGGTTGTTCAGGACAACCGTGCCGTCCCGCCGCAAATTGATGTAAATCTCGCCCTGCGTGCGCATGGCCTCCTGGGCGGTGTCCGCCGTGGGCAAGTCAACGTCGATTTCCGTCTCCAAGGCGCCGAACACCGCCGTGGCCATGAAGAACACGAGAGTGAGAAAGACGATGTCAATCAGAGGAGCCAGGGGAACGGTGTCGCCGTCCTTATGCTGATCCTGTTTCGTGAACTTCATGTGTTGTCACTCTCCGACAACAGTTCGATGAACTCCGCCGCTTGCGACTCAACGGCGGATACAATGTTCATCACGCGGCCCCGCAAGTAGAAATAGACGGCCATGGCGGGAATCGCCAGGACGAGACCGGCGGCCGTCGTGATCATGGCCTGGGAGACGCTGTACGCCATGGTCAAGCCACGGACCTGGCTGTCGTCCAGAGCGATGGCGCCGAAGGCTTGAATCATGCCCCAGACCGTGCCCAACAGTCCCAGAAGCGGCGCGATGACGCCGATGTTGTTCAGATAGGAAATCCTATGCCACAAGGCGTTCGCCCCCCGCTCGCCTTCGCTCTCCATCGCGTCCTGGATCAGGTGGCGGTCCCGGCCGCTCATCTTCAGGCCCGCGCGCACTACTCGGGAGAGGAGGTCGTCCCGCCCTTCGCACATTTGATACGCCCGGCTGTAGTTTCCGGCGAGGATGTGGTTCTTCGTCGCGGCGTAGACGCGCCGGGGCGCTTCCCGCCGGGGCGTGATGGTCAGGAAAAAGTAGAGCGCCAGCATGAAGGCGAAGACGCTCAAGGCGATGATGATCCACAGGATGACGCCGCCGTTTTGGATCATGGCCCACAGGGTGAGATGATCAGCGTCTGGCGGGCCCAAGGGCCGGTCGAGGAATCCCGCGATGGCCGCGAGGATCTCGTGGAATAGGGTCAGCAAGTTGTCGGTCATCGTTTGGGCGCCCGCGGCGGCGGCGGCGATTACCCCGCCGGCGAACGCCGCCGCGTGGACGGGAAGTACGGAACGCCGGGAGACGGGGAAACGGGCATGGGCGAGTTTGGGAACCGGCATGGCAAGCAAGACTCCTTCCGTGCGCGGTGGACTTAGAGATAGTATGCGGGTACGCTGGGGCGCCTGAATGGGAGGAGGCGCGGGGCCGGTCCAACCGCGCGCCGCTCCAGGCGTAAGGTCAAGCGCCGCAAGGTATTATGCCTGTCCCCGGGCAAAGGTTCCATCACACGCGGCCTTGTCCTCGGGACGCCGTTCCACAGCGAAACGTAATCGAACTCCGCGGAAAGGAGGCCGGACGCATGGGCAAGCTTCGGGACTATGGAGGGTGGGCGATCATCACGGGAGCCTCCGCGGGCCTCGGCGAAGCCTTCGCCTGGGCCCTGGCGGAAGAAGGCTACAACTGCTTCCTCGCGGCCCGCCGCGAAGACCGGCTGCAAGCGTTGCAGGAAGCGATCCAGAAGGCCCACGATGTGGAGGTCCGCTATGCCGTCGTGGATCTATCGGACGAAGAAGCCCTGGGCGGATTCATCGCGCAAATCCAAGAGGTCCCCGTGGGCGTGCTCGTCAACAATGCGGGCTTCGGAAAGACAGGGCTGTTCTGGAATGGCGAACCCGATCGTCTTGCCGCGATGGTCCGGCTCAATTGCCTCGCGCCGGCCTTGTTGGCCCGGGCCTGCCTGCCCGCGATGCTCGAACGCGGGCAAGGCGCCGTCATCATGGTGTCGAGCGTGCTGGGCTTCACGCCAGGGCCCTACGGGGCCTTGTACGCGGCGACCAAGGCCTTTGACTTGAGCCTCGGGGAAGCGTTGTGGGGCGAGCTGCGGGGCACAGGGGTCGACGTGGTCAGCGTCTGTCCAGGACCGGTGGCGACGGAGTTTTTCACGGTGGCCGGGGTCGACGACAGCCGTCAACGCCGCATCATGGCCGTGGCCGCGCCGCCGGAGCGTATCGTGCGGCAAACCCTGCGCGCCCTCGGCCGCAGGCCGTCCACGGGGCCGCTCATCGCCCTTTTCGCAACGGTGATGATGCGCGTGTTCCCCCGGCGCTGGGCCATATGGATTCAAGGCCGCATCATGCGGGAGAGCTACGGCGTAGAGTGACGGGCGCCGCTCCTTAAGCCCGCTTCAGCGTGACCACACCCAGCTCTGGCGGAACGCCCAGGCGGAAGGGCATGAAGGCCACGCCAACGCCCCGCGATACGATGACGGGGCAGTGGGGGCCGGCGCAAAGGCCGCCCGCGTACTTCAGCCCATAGCGGCTCGGCACCAACGGCGGACCCCAGCCGGGGATGCTGATCTGGCCGCCGTGCGTGTGGCCGCTCAGCATGAGGTCCACCCGATGGGCGCTGTCCATCTCCTCGGCCACGTCAGGGTTGTGGGACAGCAGGATGCGCGGCATCTCCGGGTCCACGCCGTCAAGAGCCTTGTCCAGCGACACCTCGTCATCCCACAGATCGCCCACGCCCGCGAGGCAGATGGACTTTCCGGGAACCGGCGTATCCGTTAACCCGTCCGGGGTCAAGAACATGCGGGCGTTGTCCAAGAGGGGCGTGCCAATCTCCTTGAACATCTCTTGGCAGGCCTCGGTCCCCTCCCAATGATCATGGTTGCCCAGCACGGCCGCCTGGCCCAAGCGCGCCCTGTAATCCGTCAACATCCCGATGCCCGGCTCCACGGACCGGGGCGTATGGTGGACATAGTCCCCCGTCAAAATCATGAAGTCCCCGTCCAGCGCCGAGGCCTGCTCCGCGCTGTTCCGGAGGTAGGGCAAGGCGTTGTAGGGCCCGTAGTGCGTGTCCGAAACATGGACGAGCCGGAACCCGTCCAACTCCGGCGGGAGCCCGCGAATGGGGATCGTGTACGCTTCCACGCGCAACCGTTGCGGCGCCACGAAGGAGGCGTAACCCCCTACGGAAAAGGCCGCCAATCCCATCGAGCCCGCCGCCGAACGCCGCAGAAACTGGCGCCGGCTCATGTCCGCGCCATGCTGCTTGCGGTGGGAAGGGTAGGGGGGCAACTCAAAGGCCGCGCGGACCGCGGGCCGGTGCCGCAGCCAAAGCTGCCGACAGGTGTGATACAAGAGCCAGTACAGGTACGGCGCCGCCAAGCACACGATGATGAAATGCTCGATGGGCCAGTGGTTGCCCTGCTGCGGGATGAACATGCTCACCAGCGGCCGCCACGGCAAGATGACGAAGAACGCAGTCCGGTACAGGATGCGTCCCACGGTTTCCAAGGAGGGCGGGAGCAAAAGCAGCTCGGAAAGAAGGATGGAGACGAGGAGGGCCACGCCCGCGCCGCTCAAGTACAAGAGGGTGCGGTTGCTCAGCCCCATGGACTCAGTCTTAAACATAGTCCCTATATACACCAGTTAGACGCGTTTGTGGTATGCTGAGAACTCGACACCCCGCCGTTCCCGTGGATTTCCGCTCCTCCACAGGCGGCGGCAAGCGAATCTCTCCTCCACTACCCCACCCCATGATACACGCCCAATTCCCCCGAACGCAAGCGCTGCGAACGGGCCTGCCTGGACTCGTTGCGTGTTGATCAAGGGTTCACAGGTCTTTTTGGAGGGAGGGGCATTGAATAAACTCGCGCGAAAAGCAAAGGCGATGGGATCTGGCCCGCCTGCTTTGATCGGCGCGGTCGCTTACGGCAAGAGTCAGGAGCAGGCGATGGCGACCCACGTACGCCAAATCGAGTAAATTACGTCCTGTCGGTACGGTCTTTCTATTGTATCAACTAACGCTTGAGATTCAATTTGATCTAGTAATGCATAGCCTTTATGATCCTTTCAACTTCAGCCTTCGACTTCTCGTCCCAAGCGAGTAAGTTCTTCGTTCAAAACAGCTTGCGCCAATGCGTGGGTACGGTTGTCTGGATCCACAGATGAAGTTGGAGACATCGGCTGTCAGCGCATGGCGTGGGAGGGCGTGGCCACGACACCCTGCTTTATCAACCGGGTTTTGTATAAAGCGTCTATCCTGTATTGTTTCCAACAGAGCTTTAGGAGGACTTGATGAAATGCGATCTCAGAAACACAAATACACTACGCCAGTACAGGAGTCTCGGCTCGCAACGCGCGCACAACGTGCCCGTTGGACGGTCGGGTGGCTGACTCTGTTGTGCCTGTGGCCGGCCCTGGCCGCTGGCGAGGTTGGCGAACTGGCGTGGGCTAGCACACTCGGCGGCGCGGGCATTTGCAAGGGCTACGACGTGGCCTCGGATGACGCCGGCAACGTGTACATCACCGGCGGTTTTTATGACTCGGCGGATTTCGATCCGGGTGATGGCGTGGCGCAACGGGATTCCGAAGGGCTTGAAGATATATTCGTAGTCAAGCTCGACAGGAATGGCGAGTTAGTGTGGGTGCGCACTTTTGGCGGCGAATACGCCGACTCCGGCCGGGGAATCACCGCCGACGACGACGGCAATGTGCTTATCGCGGGGGAATTCCGGGGAACCGTGGATTTTGATCCAGGGCCGGACACCGTCGAGGTTAGCGCCGCTCTCCCGACAGCGACGGATATCTTTGTACTGAAACTGGATTCCGATGGCGGCCTGATATGGGTAAGAGCCGTGGGCGGCGAGGGGTACAACCGCGCCAACGCCATTGCCGTGGATAGCGAAGGCAACGTCGTTACCACTGGTGAGTTTCGGGGAACGGTGGATTTTGATCCTGGAGATGGCGTTCACGAATTGGTGACCGGGGACCGCGATCATGTTTTTGTACTCAAACTGGACGCCAATGGCGACTTCGTTTGGGCGCACGCCATGGGCAATAACGAGCAGCCTACCGAAGCGGCCGGTATCGCCGTCGACGATTCGGGCAGTGTGTACACCACGGGCCATTTCCGCCGCACTGTCGATTTCGATCCCGGCGAAGGAACCTTTCTACTGACGAGCGAGGATTGGCCGGCGGTCTTTCTGCAAAAACTGGAAGCGGACGGAACCTTTGCTTGGGCTGGAAAACTCATGGCGGACGAAAGGCCCATTTGGCCGGCGGACCTCGCCGTGGATAGCGAGGGGAGTGTTCTCGCCACGGGACTGTTCACGGGAACGGTGGATTTTGATCCCGGCGATGACGTGTTTGTGCTGGATTCGGGGCGAAGGGAAGAGAACTTTTTTGTATTTCTTGACGACAGTTTCTACGTTGTGAAACTGGATACCGACGGGAATTTTGTCTGGGCGCGGGCCATGGGAGCTAGGATCGGCGGTGATGGACGTGATTCCAGGGGTTACGGAATCGATGTGGACGCGGATGGCAACGTCTACACGACGGGCGAGTTCCAGGGAACAGTGGACTTCGATCCCGGTTCTGACACCGCTGCGTTAACTTATGGCTGTGAGGACGCTTGCTCTTCAGACATTTTCGTGCAAATTCTGGACGCCAACGGCGAATTCGTCTGGGCAGGCGCCATGGGAGGACCCGAGGGGCCGAATCATGTGATGAGTTGGGGTGACGATGGCGGGACTGGCCAGGTGCGACGTGCTCGTTGGAGTATCGCCGTGGATAATGCCGGGAGTTTCCACGTCACGGGCGCGTTCTATGGCGCCGTTGATTTTGACCCAGGGCCGGGAACCGAAGAACGCACCGCGTTTGGACAGAGTTCCGACGCCTTTGTGACCAAGCACGCGGCCGCATTCGAGCCGGCCGCCGGCGGCGTGCAGGTTGACATCGAGCCGGCCGGGGCGGTGTCCGATGGGGCGCAATGGCGCCTGAACGATGACGTGTGGCGGGATCCCGGCGAGACCGTCACAGGGCTCGCGAGCGGCGAATACACCGTGGCCTTCAGCCAGATTCCGGGTTGGTTAACGCCTCCTCCGCAACAGGCCACGATAACCGCCGGGGATACCGCCCAGATCACGGCGACCTACCTTGATTTTGGCATTGCCCGTCTTGACCGGCCTGTAGGCCTATCGCTGGGGGGCGGCCTACTGACACTGGAAGTGGTGGGCTTGAGCGATTCCACAGTCGTTTTTATTGGGGATGTAGAAGCCCCGCGGATAAACGGAAACAAGGAGACGCCGGGGTCCCTCACCGTTCAGATTCCGTCTCAGCCGCCTGGGGAATACGAAGTGCGCGTGGAGGATACCGGTTCCAACGCGCAACACGTGTTTCCCGCAACCTTCCGCTACACGAGCAACCCCTTTGAAACCGGCGGCGGCGAAGGCTTCCAGCCGATAGCCGGCGCCCCCGAAGGCGTTTCGCTGGCGGCGGGGTTCATGCCCATGGAACAAGGGGCGTTGCAACCGCTTACGTATGAAACGCCCGAAGGGGTGGTGATCGAGATTCCCGTGGAGGCCTTGCCGGCCAGTGCGACGAACGCTTATGTGCTTATCCGCTCGGCCGAGCGCCTCGACCACCTCTTTGGCGAGCCGGTAACGTTTCCGGAAGGTCAGACGCCGCGCTCGCCATATGTTGACGCGCACATACTTGTGGAACTGGATGGAGACAGTCAAGACCGGGAGTTGCAAGCCACGGCAAACGCCCCCATAACGCTGTACTTCCCGCACAACGTCGCCCCGCAAGCGCGATCCGCGCTCACCGTGGGCCGCATGCTTACGAACATCGACGAGGGGTTCTTGCCGCTGTTGCCCAATCCGGCCGCCATACAGATGGACGCCGCCCCGCTTGTGGCCTTTGACGCGGCTAACCGGGCAGTGGTGGAGGTCGAGCATTTGACCGCCTACGGCCTGCTTGGCCCGAAGTTGCTGGGCGATGTAAACGGAGACGGCGCCGTCAACGCCATCGACATCCAAACTGTAATCAACGCTGTGTTGGGATTATCGATCGCGCCGTTGGATTACTCGAACGCGGACGTGAACGGGGACGAACGCGTCGACGCCCTAGACATTCAAATCGTGATCAACGTCGTGCTGGGGATCGAGGTGATCATCGATGATGGTGCTGACGGGAACGGCGCGCCGGGGAACGGTGGCGATGACAACGGCTCCGGTGACGGCGGCGATGCGGAACAACGCATGGCCGCCATGGACGAAGCCGGCGATCATTTCGCCACCTTGGATATCCAGGAGTTGGGCATTGAGGGAAAAGCCCAACAGATGGTCGCGTGGCTGAATGCG
>SLHB01000173.1 GCA_007136375.1 Candidatus Hydrogenedentota bacterium | reverse complement strand
CAAAGGGGCGCTGGGAAGGCGAGATGCGGCAACGGCGCCGGGACGGCCGGTCCGTATACGTCCATAGCTCCACGGCGGTGACGCTGGGTCCGTCTGGCCAGCCCTCCGGATACATTACCGTAAACCGGGACGTGTCCGAGCGTTTCCGCCGGGAGCGGCTGCTGCAGACCCAGTTCGAAGCCACGCGGCTGCTGGTCGGCGCGGACAGCCTTGAAGACCTCGTTCCGAAATTGCTGGAAAGCTTGGTGCGGGGATTCGGCTGGCGTCTTGGGGAGTTCTGGCTTTGGGACCGGACCGGCCTGCGGCTCGCCGCCATGTGGCCGTCATCCGGGAGTGACGTGGAATTGGCCGCGTTCCTGTCCGCCTCGAAGGCCCGGACCTTTGCCCGGGGGGAGGACGTGCCTGGCCATGTCTGGCGCACCTATGAGCCCATATGGCTGGACGACGTCCAGGAGTCCTTCTTGTATCAGCGAAAGGCGGAAGCGCGGGAAGCGGGACTCCACGCAGCGTGTTTCGCGCCCGTGTTTGCGGACGACGACGGCACTGGCGTTCTGGCCGTCTACGCGTCCGAGCCGTTGCCGGAAGATCCGGCGATTCGGGACATCGTGTCTGACATCGGTGTGCGGATCCAGCAGTTCATGCGCCGGAGGCGTGCGGAAGAAGGGCTGCGGCGTTCTCAGGAACGCCTGAACTTCGCCCTGGACGCGGCCCGAATGACGAGTTGGGTGTGGGATTTTCGGAGCGGCCGCGTCGAGCGCACGCCGTACTTCGCGGAGCTTACCGGTCAGGCGCCGGGGGCCGGAGCCGAAAAGCCGGAGCAGTTCTTCGAGTCGGTTCACCCCGAGGATCGGAGCTTGGTGGAGGCGGCGATTGAAGAAGCCTTGGAGACGGGGGCCTTCGATCAGGAATTCCGCATCATACGGGCCGATGGATCGATCCGGTGGGTCCGCGATACGGGCCATGTGGAGTACGGCGACAAGGGCAAGCCCATCCGGGTGGGCGGCGTGATGCAGGATACTACCGAGCGGCGCCAAGCCGAAGAAGCGTTGCGGCAATCGCGAGAAAACTACGCCCAACTCGTGGACACGCTGGACGGCATCGTGTGGGAGGCCGACGCTGATACGCTGGAGTTTCTCTTTGTCAGCCAGGAGGCCGAGCGCTTGCTGGGATATTCCGCCGAGCGTTGGATCAACGAGCCGGAGTTCTGGGGAACGTTAATCCATCCCAGCGACCGCGAATGGGTGCTCGCCCATTGTTGGGAGCAAACGCGGATAGGCGAAGGCTACGACACCGAGTTCAGGATGGTGGCCGCCGACGGCTCGGTTTTGTGGCTGAAGTCGCTTGTGAGTCCCGTCGTTAAGTCGGGCGGCCGGCGGCGGGTGCGCGGCGTTATGGTGGACATCACCCAAGCCAAGGAGCAGGAAGCCGCCTTGGCCCGGGAGCGGAATCTCCTGCGGACCGTTCTCGATAATCTTCCGGTCTGCGTGTACGTGAAAGACGGTGAAGGCCGCTTTCTTACCGTGAACAGGGCCATGGCCGCGGTTCTCGGCGTGTCCGGCGAGGCGGAAGCCGCCGGAAAGATGGATGCGGACTTTACCGACGAGGTCCTTGCGCAAGAATTCCGCCGGCAGGACCAGCGCGTGCTGGAGGGTGGCGAGCCGTTGACCGACATCGAAGAATGCGTGAAGCGTCCGGCCGACGGCGCTGAGCGTTGGTACTTCACCAGTAAGGCGCCCCTTCGCGACGCGTCGGGAGACGTGTACGCCGTTGTGGGCATCAGTCAGGATATCACGGAACGGCGTCACGCGGAGGCCGAGCGGGAAGACCTCATCGGCGCGCTTCAGGAGCGTCTCAAGGAACTGGGCACGTTGCGGAAGGTGCAGGAGCTTCTGTGGGAGGACGGCTCTCAGAAAGACTTGTTGGACCGCGTCGTGGCGGCGATACCGCCGGGGTTCCGCTGGCCCTGGCATACCGGCGCCCGCTTGGAATTTAAGGGGCGCGAGTACATCGCCGGCGTCTTTGACCCCGAAGATTGGACCGCCGCCGCCCGCTTCGAAACGAGCGATGGCGCCCAGGGCGAGGTCGCCGTCTCCGTGAGCCGCGAGGCGTCTCCGGACGTGAACGCGATTCTTCCGGAGGAAGAGGATCTCGTTCGGACGATTTCTCAACAGCTTCAGTCGGCCTTGTCCCGCCACCGGGCGGAGGAGCAGCTCAAGCTCCTCGCCACGGCCCTCGAGGATTCGATGGAGTCCGTCATGATCACGGACACGGAGTTGAGCGCGCCCGGCCCGCATATCCTCTACGTGAACAAGGGATTCGAGCGCATGACGGGGTACGAGGCCGCCGAAGTGCTGGGCAAATCGCCGCGCATTCTGCAGGGGCCGGGCACGGCGCCGGAGGTGGGCCAGGAGCTGCGGGGCTGCCTGGAGCGGGGCGAACGTTTCGAAGGCGAAACGGTGAACTACCGCAAGGACGGGACTCCTTTTGTGAAGGAGTGGACCGTGGCGCCGGTGCGGAACTCCCAAGGCAACGTGACGCATTACCTTGCTGTCCAACGGGACGTGACGGAGCGGCGCAAGCTTGAGGAGCAGCTTCAACAGAGCATAAAGCTGGAGGCGATCGGCCGGCTTGCCGGCGGGGTGGCCCACGATTTCAACAATCTCCTCTCGGTCATCCAGGGATATGGGGAACTTCTGCTCAACAGTTTGGAAGAGGACAGTCCGATACAGCGGGATCTTCAGAACATTATTGAAGCGGCCAACCGCGCCGCCGCGCTGACCCGGCAACTCTTGGCGTTCAGCCGTAAGCAGGTATTGGCGCCGAAGGTCCTGGACTTGAACACGGTCATTGAGAACGCGCAGAAGCTCATCGGCCGTCTCATCGGGGAAGACGTTCAGCTCGGCGTTAAATTGACGCCGGACCTTTGGCCGGTGAAGGTGGATGAGAGCCAGCTCGAGCAGATCCTCATGAACCTCGCGGTGAACGCCCGGGACGCCATGCCCAACGGCGGACGGCTCACGATGGAGACGGCGAACACCCAACTGGACGAGCACTACGCCAACGAGCATATTTCCGTCATCCCCGGGTCCTACGTCATGCTGGCTGTGAGCGACACGGGCGAAGGCATGGACCGGGAGACGATAAGCAAGATCTTCGAGCCTTTCTTCACCACGAAGGAGCTCGGCAAGGGCACGGGGCTGGGATTGGCGTCTGTCTACGGCGTCGTGAAGCAGAGTGGCGGAAACATCTGGGTGTACAGCGAGCGGGGGAAGGGCACTACCTTCAAGATCTACCTCCCCGCGGTTCAAGAGCGGCCCGAGTCCACGCCGGGCGTATCCGCGGCCGTTGAGGAAGGCCCCCGGGGAAGCGAGACTGTGTTGGTTGTAGAGGACGAGCCCGCCGTCCGCGCCTTGGAGAAGCGGACCCTGGAGCGCCAGGGCTATCGCGTCCTCGAGGCGGATTCGGGCGCCGCGGCGCTGGAGATAGTGCGCAGGCATGAGGGCGGCATCGGGTTGCTGGTCACCGACGTGGTGATGCCTGGCATGAACGGCCGCCAGTTGGCTGATGTGATGAAGCAGGACAATCCCGGCCTGCGGGTGCTGTTTGTGTCCGGGTACACCGAGAACGCCATCGTGCATCACGGCGTCCTGGACGAAGGGACGGCGTTCCTGCAGAAGCCCTTCACGCCCACGGCCTTGGCGCAAAAGGTCCGCGCCATTCTCGACGATACGCCGGCGTGAGCATGGGCCGCCACATCCGGCAGCTCGCCTCCGACACGGCCGTCTATGGACTCAGTACCATGGCGGCGCGGTTCATGAACTACCTGCTGGTCCCGTTCTACACGAACGTCTTTGCCACCGCCGAGTACGGCGTGGTGGGCAAGATCTACGCCGCCTTCGTCTTCCTTAACGTCCTTTACACCTATGGCATGGAGTCGGCCTACCTCAAGTACGCCGCCAAGGGAGATGACGCGGGGCGCAAGCGTGTGTTCAGCACGGCTTTTTGGACGCTGCTGGCGTCGTCCGCGCTGCTGTCCGCGAGCCTGGCGCTGTTTCACGGATCCTTCTCCGATCTCCTTGGGCTCGGGCCCGAGCATGAGACGCTCGTCTTCTACATGGCCGCGATTCTGGCCGTGGACGCCCTCTTGGCGCTGCCCATGGCGGATCTGCGGCTCTCCCGGAAACCGTGGGCCTTCGCCGCCATCCGCATGACCGGCGTTGTTGTCAACCTTGGCCTCAACTTCTGGCTTATCCTGGGAAGGGGATGGGGCGTGGAGGCCGTGCTGGCGGGGAATCTGGCCGCGAGCGTGGTGTCTCTCGCCATGGCGGGGCCCGTTCTGTTGGCGCGCCTCGGCGCCGTGTTCGGCAAGCCGGACCTGGCGGGCATGCTCCGGTTTGGGCTGCCCTATGTGCCCACGGGCGCGGCTTACGCCGTCACGGAGGCCATTGACCGGTTCTTCCTGGACCGGATGGACCCCGCGGCGGCCGTGGAGTTGTATGGCGCGGGAACGACGCCAGAAGACGTGGTGGGCGTGTACAACGCTTGCTATAAGCTCGGCGTGTTCATGTTGCTGTTTGTGCAAATGTTCCGCTTCGCGTGGCAACCCTTTTTCCTTCAATTGCAGGATGACGCGGAGGCCCCCGCGATATTCGCCCGCGTGTTCACCCTGTTCACGGCCCTTGGCGCCTTCGTGTTTCTGGCCGTGTCCCTGTTCGCGGCGCGGATCGTGGCCATTCCAGTTCCTGGAACAGACGGAACGCGGCACCTCATCGGTGAAGCCTATTGGGCCGGGGTCTATTTTGTGCCGCTCATTCTCCTGGCGTACCTTGCCCAAGGGTGGTACACCCACTTCACGGCGGGGATCTTCATACGCGGGAAGACCGCCCACCTGCCGTGGATCACCCTTGTGGGCGCGGGCGTTACCTTGGCCATCAACGGCCTGTTCACCGCTCAGCACGGCATGAGCGCCGCGGCCACCGCGACGTTCATGAGCCACTTCGCCATGGCCATCGTCATGGGCTGGGTCGCCCACCGGTTCTTTCCAATCCCCTATGAGTGGCGCAAGCTATGGGCGGTGGCGCTTATCACGGCCGCCGCGTACGCCGCGCACGCGTGGGTGTTGCCGGAGGAGGCCGCCGTCGCGCGCGGGGCGATTCTTCTTGGCGCCGGGGCCGGTTTCACCGCCGTGGGCGCGTTGCCGCGGCCGTGGCGAAAGGCTTCCGGGGAGACGGCCGCTCGTTGACACCACCGCGTCCATTCGGCAACATAGATGAGCGGCGCGCGGTCCGCCGTTTTGTTGAGGCCGCGCCGAACCCAGGCCCATTGCGGGGCCATGGAGCGATATGGCGATAGAAGCGTTGGTGTTCGATTTTGACGGGCTTATCGTGGATACGGAAGGCCCCGACCGCCAGGCGTGGCGCGAAGTCTACGCCCAATACGGCGTGAGCATGGACGAGGCCGAGTGGGCCGCCTCCGTCGGCACGCCCTCGTGCGCCTACGACCCCTGCGACTACCTCGAAGCGGCCATGGGCGCGCCCCTGCCCCGGGAACAGATACGCCGGGAGGCGCAGAACCGGTTCCACGCCCTCGCCATCGAGCAGCCCATCATGCCGGGGGTCCGGGAGTACTTGCAGGGCGCGCGGGAAATGGGGCTTTCCGTAGGGCTCGCGAGCAGCGCGACCCGGGATTGGGTGGACATGCACCTGTCCCGGCGCGGCCTGACGCCTTTTTTTGATTGCGTGCGCTGTTTCGGCGACGTCCTCGCCGGCAAGCCGAACCCCGGCCTCTACCTGTCCGTCCTGGACCACCTTGGCGTCGCGCCGAAGGCGGCGGTCGCGCTGGAAGACTCTCCCATAGGCGCCAGAGCGGCGAAATCGGCGGGGATGTACTGCGTGGCGGTGCCCAATCCCGTGACCGCCTTCTTGGACTTTGGGCCCGTGGATCTGCGGCTGCCCTCCTTGGAAAGCATGCCCTTGCCGGAACTGCTGGAGAAGCTCGTGCAGGCCGAGCCCGTGGAAGGGGATTGCTGAGCTGAAAAAAGGGAGCAGCCCCGCCAGCCGGGGACGCCGGCGGGGCCGATGCAAGGGGAATGGGAGGGAGTGGATCGCCTGCGTTAGTTGATGGCGATACGGCGCGGTTTCATACTCTCCGTCTTATGGAGCGTGATCGTGAGCAGCCCATTGTGCATGTGGGCGTCGACCTTTTCCTGGTCAATGGCCCGGCTCAGGCTAAACACCCGGCGAAAGTGCGCCCTCGGCCGCTCTTGAACCCGCATTTGACCCTCCGGCGTAATGTCCGGCCGCCGTCCGGTAATGGTCAATTCGTTGTCCTTGACCTCAAGCTCCACGCCATCCTTCGGCACGCCAGGCAACTCCACTTCCAGGGTGACCGTTTCAGGATGCTCCAGGATATTCACACGGGGCGCGACATAGGTCTCTTGCCGCGTCGCCTCGCGATTGCGCACTTCAGTCGTCATGACCAATCCCTCCCTTCTTCCGCTTCGTTATTCCAGTGACAACCGGCGGTTAAACCACCTTGGTGAAAAGCGGCGGGTGCGCCGCCTTAGTGTGAACCGGCGGACGAGCCGCCTCAGAGAGAACCGGCGGATAAACCGCCTTAGTTCATATGCACTTCGATTTGCTTCGCCTTCGCTTCCTCGCGCTTGGGCAGCGTCACCCGCAGCACGCCGTTTTCGTAGTGAGCGTCCACCTTCTCGCCATCGAACCCGCCAGGCAACTCGAAGGACCGCTGGAACTGGCCATAGCGCCGTTCATATCGCCGATAGCCACGCTCCCCTTGTCCGCCTTCCTGGTGTTCGAACTTCCGCTCGCCCTTGATGGTCAACACATTGTCGATGACCGT
>SLHB01000513.1 GCA_007136375.1 Candidatus Hydrogenedentota bacterium | reverse complement strand
TCCGGCGATGTCCTTGCCCATCGCCAACGGCAAGGCTTGCTTGCTCCGCTTGAACTCGCGGGACTCAAGGAGCTCGCGAACGATAACGGGCTCTGGCTCGCTGTTCGGCACTTCGATGCCCACGCGGCCCTTGCCGGGAATGGGCGCCTCCACGCGGACGCGGTGGGCCTTGAGCGCCAATGCAAGGTCATCGGCGAGGGACAGAAAGCGGCTGACCTTGATGCCGCGGGCCGGCTCGAGTTCGTAGCGGGTGATGGTGGGGCCCCGCGTCACCTCCACAACGCGCGCCTCGATGCCGAACGTCTTCAACGTATCTTCGAGGTGGGCGCTCGTCTGCTGGAGCATCCCGGTCATGTCCGGCCGGTTGTGCCGTTCAGGCGGCTCCAGCATATCGAGAGAAGGCTTCGTGTAGCGTTTGGGATACACGTAGTCTTCCGGCAATTCCTCTGGTTCCGGCATCTTTCGCCGGGGCAGCGGCGCTTGCCGGGCGGCCTTGGGCGCGGGCGGCGTATCTTCGGGCGCGCGCGCCTTCGCGGCCGCCGCCGGGGCTTCGGCGGGCTCATTGTCGCGATCCGCGGACGCGCCGGCGCCGGCGTCCGGATCCACGGCGGGCTCGAGCTCTTCGTACGTATCCGCCTCTTCGTCCCACGGGTCGGGCTCTTGCTGCCGCACGTTCACCGTGGGCGCCGCTGGGGCGCGCTCGGCGGCCGGTCTTGGCGCGTCCGCGGGTTCGTTCCACGGCGCTTCAGGCGCGCCGCTGGGTTCGGACCGGATAACGAGCTCCGAAAAATCGCGGGCGGGCATCACGGACGCGGCGGGCGGCACGGGCGGCAAATCCGCTTCCAGCTCGGCTTCGCGGAACGTGATGTCCACCGCTTCCTCGGCCTCGTAGGTCAGGGCCCGCCGGCCTTTCGAGGCCCGCTTGCCGGCCCCTTGCGCGGTGGCGCGGGCCAGACGCCAACGGTACAGGGCCTCCCACACTTCGGCGACGCCGCGGAGTGTGATGAGGGCGAGGCCGTGGAGCATGGCGAACCAGCGGACAAAGAGGAAATCGGTGGCGAGCAAAATGCCGATAACGCTCATCGTGACGACGATGACGTTGGCGCCGATAATGCCGAAAACGGGGAGCAGCGGGCTGCCGACGAAGGCGCCTACGGCTCCGCCGGCCAAGCCGCCAGGCTCGCCGGCCCCTGGGGCCGCGGTGTTCACGTGGAGGAGGCCGGCCACCGAGGCGGTGAGCAGCACCAGACCGAGAATGCGGCTTGTCAGCCGGTCCAAGCGGTTGTGGGTGAGCAACATCCCGCCCCACACGCCGAGGATGCAATAGAGAACGTGGGCCCCGTATCCGAAAACGAGGGTGAGCGCGCTTGCGGTCAAGGCGCCGGGCGCGCCGAGAATATTCGGGATGCTTTCCATCCCGTCGATGTGCCGGTTCACGGCGCCTTGATAGCCGTCCGTGACCAAGGCGAGAAACAGCAAAAGCGCGGAAGCAAGAAGGATCACCCCCGCGATTTCGGAGCCCCGCTGCGTTGTCACGTTGGCCGAACCCGCCATGGTTTGTACTCTCCGCCCGCGCGCCATACCGGTCCCTGCTCCAGGCGCCGACGCGCCAGTCTAGCAAACGAGAGTGCGAATTTGCAACGATATATAGTGCGTGTCGATCGGCGCGCCACTATACATTGAGTGGAGCGGCGCGCGCAACCTTGCGTGACGCAGGCGGCGGGGCCGCCGGTCTGTCTCCCCAGGGTTGAGGGCGCGCCGGGCCTGGCTCCCCCCGCACGGGAGGCCGTGTCCGGCGGTCTTCATCGTCTTGGGTCTGGCCGTGAGACGGCCCGAGCCCCGTCCCGCCGAAGGGCCTGGTCAAGACCCGGAGCGGGACGGGGGCTAGCGTAACGGAGTGCTCAAGGGTTTTCAACCCTGTACCGCAACTTTGTCAGAAGGGACCAACCCTCCCAGAGACGGCTGGAGAATTGGCCGGTTTCGCGCTTCCGCAGCTTGTGTTACACGAGACCCGCCGGATAGAATGGCCGCATCGCGCCCGCCGCGGGGAGGCGGGCCGTCAATCACGGGGCGGCGGAAGGAGAGCCCAGGTGAACCGGACTGCTCGGGAAACGCGCTCCGGGACGGACGTAGAAAGAGACTCGGCAGGCAATGGGGCGCCGAGCGTCTTCCGTGGCTATATCGACCGCTTCTTGGAGCGTGGCGTGTTCGAGCTGGGCCTGGCGGAGGCTTCGCTTGAGGCCTACGGCGCCGATCTCACCCGCTACGCCGCCTTTCTCGAAGCTACGGGTTGCCGTGAACCGGCGGGCGTCACCCGCGATCATGTCCTCGCCCACCTCATCGCCCTGCGTAAGGAAGGCCTCTCCGCCCGGTCCGCCGCGCGGCACTTGAGCGCCATCCGCCGTTTCCATGCTTTCCTGCGAGACGAGGGCCTCGCCGCCCATGATCCCGCCGAAGGCTTAGACGCGCCCCGGCTCATGCGCGCGCTGCCCGACGTGCTGGGCGAGGCGGAAATGGAACGTATCCTCGCTCAAGCCGATCCCGCCACGCGCCTTGGCGCGCGGGACGGGGCGATTCTGGAGCTGTTCTACTCTTGCGGCCTGCGCATCTCGGAGCTGGCGGGGCTTCGCGGCCGGGATTGTTCGCTGGAGGAAGGCCTGGCCCGCGTCCGGGGCAAAGGCGGGAAGACGCGCGTTGTCCCCATGGGGCGGCGGGCCATGGCGCGTCTGGAGGCCTGGCTCGCGGTCCGCGGCGCGGGCGTGGTCCGTTCGGACGCGGTTTTCTTGTCATCCCGGGGCGGCCCTCTCAGCCGGGTGCGCCTTTGGCAGATCGTGAAGCACTACGCCCGCAAAGCCGGGCTCTCCAAGAACGTCAAGCCTCACACGTTCCGGCACACCTTCGCGACCCATCTCCTCGATCATGGCGCCGATCTCCGGGCGGTCCAGGAATTGCTGGGGCACGCGGACATCTCAACGACCCAGGTGTACACTCATGTGAGCACGGACCGGCTTCAGCGGACCCATCGCAAGTGCCATCCCCGGGCTTAGGGGGGAGCGCGCCAGCCGGACCGGTATCCTGTGGCCGTGTTGCGCAAGCGCCGTCCCCGGGCTTAGGGGAATCGCGTTGGTTTATCGCTAAATGCTTGCGAAAAAAGGGGTTATACAGCGCGGACTTCCGCGAAAATCCGGTGGTTGTGTATAATATGGACAGGGGGCCGCGGCGCAATAGAGCCAGCGTGCAGGCGCCCCGGTCTGTTAGTCCCTTTGCCTGTTCTTCCGCCGCTGGCGGCGCGCTTTCGGGGCCAAGCCTGGCCAGCGTTCCGTTGTAAGCGGCAACGAACGCATGGCGCGGACGACCGGGACCCGTCCCAGCCCCCAATAGAGGCGGAAGGAGCGGCTTCCCCGCAACATGGTTTGAGAAAGGGTAGGTGATAACCGTGTCAAAGACTATCAACTGTCCGTACTGCGGCAAGCTCACGGACCCCAAGCTCGATGCGTGCCCGCATTGCGGCGGTTACATGCAGCGGGCGGAAGTGGCCAAGAGTTTGGAACGCAAGGACGCCCCGGCCGGCAAGGAGGCGCGGGAGCTGACGGCCTGCCCGAATTGCCAGGCCATCGTGCAATCCGGCGACATCGTCTGTGTCGCCTGCGGCACGAACCTGCTCACGGGCCAGAAGGTCGCCTTGGAACGCCGTTTGGCGGCGCCGCTTTCGGGCGGCGGCCGGGCGCCCTACTACATCGCCGCGGCTGTCATCGCCGCCGTGCTGCTCATTGGCATTGGCTATGGGGCGTATTTCATGTTTCGCGACCCCGTGCATCAGGCGACGCGGCTCGCCGAAGCGGGGCGGATGTCCGAAGCCAGCCAAATGCTGGAGGACTATGTCCACAACAACCCCGACAGCGCCCGGGCCTTTCACGCCCTCGGCCGGATTCAGTGGCAAACGCGGCAGTATGGCGCGGCCGCGGACACCTATGAACGGCTCATGGAGCTGGAGCCGACCAACACGGGCGCTTCCCGCAAGGCCGTGGCGGCCTTGCGCGCGGTGAACAACGACGCCAACCGCAACCGCGAGATGGCCATCATGGAGACCCACGTGGAGCGCTTCCCCGAGGACGCGGACATGTGGCGCCTGTTAGCGATGGCGCGGGGGCTGGAAGGCGACATGGCCGGCAAACTCGACGCGCTGGAGCGGCTGATCGCCCTGAGAGGCGCCGGCGAGCCCGACGCGCGCGCCTTCCTTGGCGTGGCCTTGGCCCTCGACGGCGACTCCGCCCGGGGCCGTCAACAGGTGAACCACGCCCTGGAGCAAGCGCCCAACGACCCGGATCTCCTGGCCGCCATGGGATTCATATCCCACATGCACGGCGCCTATGACGACGCCACCATCAATCTGCGTGCGGCCGTGCAAAACGGCAGCAGCCTAGACCGGGAGGCGCGGAGCCAGCTTGGCCTCCTCCTCGTGAGCGAGGGCCGGTACGCCGAGGCGCTGGACCACCTGGAAGCGGTCCGGAATCAGCCGAACGCGCCGGCTTCCGTGCGCTTCTTCTACGCCGTCGCGCTCCACGCCCTGGGCCGGAACACGGACGCACGCACCGCCTTCGACCAAGTGGCCAACGAGGGCGGCGAGTTCGCGGCCTTGGCCCACGCCTATCTTGGCGAGATTTACTATGGTCAGAACGACTTGCAGCGCGCGCGGGAGTCCGCGGAACGGGCGGCCGAGGCGGATCCCATGGACCCCATGGTCTTGACCTTGATGGGGCGCATCCATTTGCGCGAGAACGAAGAGGCCCAGGCCCGGGAGTTGTTCCGCCGCGCCGTTCAAGCCGATCCGGAATATCCGCCGGCGCGGCTGGAGTACGGCCTGTCCCACATCCGGCGCAACGCCTTCGCCGAAGGCATTCGTGAGCTGGAGCAGTACGTGGAGTTGGCCGAGCCTGGCGCGGATGTGAACCGAGTGGAGACACTGGTGCAGCAGTTGCGGCGCGCCGCGGCTGGCGAGGAAGGCATCGAAACAGCGCGGGCCCGCCGGACGGCGGCCGCCGGGAGAGGTTAACCATGCGCACCCCTTGCCCGAAATCACACCGAGTCTCCCGCGCCCCATGGCTGCCCGCCCTGTTGGCGGCGGCGCTGTTGGCCGCGCCCGCGGGCGCGTGGGGGCCCGATGGAGAAACAACCATCGTAACGAACGCGGCGCACCTGATGAGCCGGCAGGGAACCATTCCCCTGGCGAACCTGGAGCGGGACGTGCGCGGCGGCGCCTCCATTCCTCAGAACTTGCTCTACGAGCTGGTTCCCATGGCGGCGGACAACCTGCCTGCGGCGATTGAGAACGAAATGCGTCTCCTCCAAACCGTGCGCGGCGACCGCGTGGACCCGTACTTCGCGTACCGGCTTGGCGTCCTTGGCAAGCTCGTAGCCCGGGCCACGGCGCCCATGCGGGACGCGCCCTCGACGTTGCGCGACCAGTATTACAGCGATGCGAGCGGCAATCTGAACGGCGTGAACCTTCAGGCCCGTCCGCGTCAAGTCGTCGAGCCGCAATCCTACTTGCCCGAGCGGATGCAAGCCGCGGCGGTGCGTGACGACCTGCTCGAGCAGGACTACCGCGCCGGTCTCGGCTTTGACGGCGTGGCCCGGAGCGCGTTGGGCGAAGACGCAAGCCGGTCTCTGAACGCCGTGGCGGACGTCTGGCACACCGTGGTCACGGGCCCGACGATTGGATCGCCCGTTTCATTGGGCCAACAGCGGGATTACATGTTGACTTCGCTGGAGTTCTACGTATTCCGCGGCAATACGAACGAAATCAACCGGGCGTACGAGCGTTTTACGGATCTGGGATTGCGGACCGCCGAGGCGCGCATCCAGATCGCGGAGATGTTCTACGAAGCCGGGATGGAAGAGCGGGCCATGGATGAGTACCGGGGCGTTCTGGCCGAATCCCCGGACCGCCGCGACGTGGCGCAGCGCGTAGCCAACCACTACATCGAGGTGGGTCAGGCGGCGCTCGACGCGGAGAACCTCACGGACGCCCGCGACGCCTTTGCCGAGGCCGCCGAGGCCGACCAGCTCAACGATCAGGCGCAATCCCTTCTCCTCGACGCCGAGCGCGAAATAGAGGCGCGGAACGCGCGCCTTGAGGCCGCCCTGGACGCGGTCTCGGAAGGCGATGAGCGCTTGAGCCAAGCGGAGAACCGGGCAGAAGCCGGAAACTACGCCGAGGCCATCGACCTCCTTCGCACGGCCCGGGCGCGCTTCGAATCCGTGGATAACGAGTTCCCGGAGGCCGTTCGCAGGGCTCAGTTGGGGCTCAACAACTTGAGCATCCGCATGCGGCAATACCAAGAGCGCCTCGTGGCGAGCGCGTCGGACCTGAGCGGCGCGGGAAGCGCCATCGACTCCCGGCGGCTTGCGGAGATCAGCACGGTGGACCTTGATGAGGAAGCGTTGCAAAAGCTCATCGCCGCCCGCTTCGAAGCGTTGTCCGAGCAACTGCGCGAGGAAGTCGACGCCGAACTTAACCAGCGATAGTCTCCCCGCGCGGTTCTGTCCCGCGGAGACGCCGTGCCGGCGTGACCCTATTGCGGCGCGCCCTGACTTGTCGAATCCGGCTCCATGAAGGGGTTTTGGCCAGTCAGGGCGCGCGCCGCTTGTATGGCCAGTTCCGGAGGACGCCTCAACGATGTGGTATATTACCATTAATGCTGCGGCGGCGACGGACGCCTCCGCGATTCGCTTTGAGCCTGAACACAAGGCGTGGCGCGGCGGAACAGCGGCGGGGACGTGTCCCCCCGGCCTGCCCCACCGTCCACACCAGACCAAGGGAGACGCGCATCATGTCGTTCTTGAGCTTGCGCTTTTGGAAGCGCGGCCTTGCCGCAG
>SLHB01000026.1 GCA_007136375.1 Candidatus Hydrogenedentota bacterium | reverse complement strand
GCGGGCCCGGCGGGCGGCGCGGCGCGAAAGAGGCGGGAGGTTGGGATGGACGCGGCGGAGTTGCGGCGCCTGCAGGCCCCGTTGAAGGAATGTTACGCGGAAGACCCGGAGGCCGCCCTGGTCCGGCACGGGGCCGTGGGCCGACTGGAAGAGGGCGTAGCCTGCGGCGTCGAGACCTGGGCGGGCCGAGTGGAAGCGGGACTCCACGCGGCGGCCGGGGGCGACGGCTCGCAAGGGTGCTCCGCGAACATGCTGCTGGAGGCCCTTGTGGCCTGCGCCGGCGTTACGTTGAAGGCCGTGGCCACCGCCATGGACGTCGAAATCAGGGGCGGCGACATAATCGCGGAAGGGGACGTGGATTTCCGCGGAACCCTCGCCGTGTCGAAGGAAGTTCCCGTCGGATTCCAAGAGATTCGCCTGAAGTTTCGCATTGAAACACCGGCGGACGCGGAGACGGCGGAACGGCTGTTCCGGCTTACCGAACGCTATTGCGTGGTCTATCAAACATTGGCTCGGGGCTGTCCCACCCACGTTACGTGGAGTGCAACGCCCTAAACGCACGCGTGCGTCCATCGCGGATGGACTAGGCCGTGGACGCAAGCAGGCGAAAGGAGAACGTCATGCTAGACGGCGCGGCCATCGAACAATTCCAGGCGAGCCTGCGGGGAGAACTCATCCAACAAGGGGACGCGGGCTACGAGGAAGCCCGCAAGCTGTACAACGGCATGATCGACAAGCGCCCGCTCATGATCGCGCGTTGCGCCAATACCGCCGACGTGATATCCGCCGTGGAGTTCGCCCGGGAAAACAAACTCCTCACCGCCATCCGGGGCGGCGGCCACAACGGGCCCGGCCTTGGGAGTTGTGACGGCGGCCTGGTCATCGATCTTTCCCTCATGAACGGGGTGCGGGTGGATCCGGTCCAGCGCACGGTGCGCGCCGAGCCTGGCTGCACGCAGGGCGACGTGGATCACGCCACGCACGCCTTTGGCTTGGCCGTGCCCGCCGGCATCGTGTCCACCACGGGCATCGCGGGCCTCACCCTCGGCGGCGGCCACGGGTACCTCACGCGCAAGTATGGCCTGACCTGCGACAATCTCATTGAGGTTGACGCGGTGCTAGCCGACGGAAGCTTCGTAACGGCCAACGCGTCTCAGAACGAGGACCTTTTGTGGGCCCTGCGCGGCGGGGGCGGGAACTTCGCCGTGGTCACGAGCTTCGTCTACCAAGCTCACCCTGTCAGCACGGTCTACGCCGGCCCAGTCTTCTGGGAGGCCCGAGACGCCCGCACGGTGATGGAATGGTACCGGGACTTCCTCCCAAAGGCGCCCCCGGAATTGTGTTCCTTCATCGGCCTCAAAACCGTGCCCTCCACCGATCCGTTCCCCCAGGAGCATTGGGGCAAACAGATCTGCGCCTTGATCTCCTGCTACAGCGGCCCCCTCGACCAAGCCAAGGACGCGGTGGCGCCCATCCGCAATGAGCTCCCCGCGCCCATTCTCGACTGGATGGGGCCCATGCCGTTCCCGCACCTTCAGGGCATGTTCGATCCCCTTCTCCCGGAGGGCCTCCAGTGGTACTGGAAGGGCGATTTCGTCAAAGACCTTCCGGATGCGGCAATCGACATACACCTTGAACACGCCGCCAAGGCGCCGAGCGAACTTTCGCTGATGCACCTGTACCCCATTGACGGCGCGGTTCACCAGGCCGGACGGGACAGCGCGGCTTGGAACTTCCGGAACGCGACGTGGTCCATGGTCATCGCGGCCATTGACCCGGACCCCGGAAAGGCGGACAAGCTCGCGGCCTGGGCGCGAGAGTATTGGGAAGCCGTGCATCCCCACACCATGGGCGGGGCGTATGTAAACTTCATGATGGAAGAGGGCGAGGACCGCGTCAAGGCGACCTATGGGGAGAACTATGACCGGCTGGCCGCCATCAAGAAGAAGTACGATCCGGACAATTTTTTCCAGGTGAACCAGAACATCAAGCCGGCCGCCGCCGTCTAGCGGCGAAACCGCGCGGACTTGCCGGTAGGAGGGCTACCGATGAGTAACGATCGCATCCACCGGGCCACGTCTGATGACGGAACGGAAATTGCCGGACGGGTCCACGGACAAGGACCGCCCCTGGTTCTCGTCCACGGCGCCTTGGCGGATGGGGACACGGCCTGGACGCCACTGTTGCCGTTTCTCAGCAACCGCTTCACCTGCTATGCCATGAGCACACGGAATCGGGGGCTCAGCGGCGAAAGCGACGACCTCTCGCCCCCGCGTCTAATCCAGGACGTCGCCGCCTTCGCGGAGAGCATCGGCGAGCCCGTGGGACTCATGGGACTCTCGGGCGGCGCGCTGCTTTCGCTCGGCGCGGCGCGGAGCAGTGGCGCCGTTTCAGCCGTCGCCGCCTACGAACCGCCGATATTTGAGGTAATTACCGAGGCCGTTTTCAGGCGCTTCACGGACACCATTGCGCGCATGACCGAACTGACGGCCGACGGAGAGCTCGCCGGCGCCGCGCAAACGTTTGTCGAATTCGTGACCAACGAGGAAGAATTGGCCAGTGTAGCGGAAATGGACTTCTTCGAGGCCTTGGCGCCAAACGTTCTTGTACAGCTTCGGGAGTTCCAGCAAATGCGCGACTACGACGGGCCGGCGCCAACCGCGCCAGAAGAACTCGCCAAGATCACGGCGCCGGTCCTGCTACTCCACGGGACGCGATCCAACCCGCCCAACTGGTTTACCGACGGCGTCGATCACGTGGCCAGCCACGTGACAAACGCTCACGTACGGAAGATCACGGGCGCTGGACACCTTGCCCCTATCGTTGAACCCGAACGGACCGCGGCCGAACTGACGCGGTTCCTTCGGGCGTCCGAGGCAATGTCTTCCGAGCCACGGCCATAGCGCCGCGCCGTTCGCGCCGCGGACGGCGCCGGGATTGGGTTCGCAATGATAGGCTCTGGGCCTATGCCGTTGGCGATGGCGCGCGGCGCGCAAGTTCATAACGAGCGGACAGATTCGATTCGGATGCGGAAAGGAGCGCTGACACATGCGCGTGACAAACATCTATTCTTGGTCGCCAGAGGACACCGAGGCCGTCTACACCCGCTTTGAGGCTTTCGGCAAGGGAGAAGCGCCCAGCAGCGTCAAGGACGCCTTCGCCAATCTCAAGATCGTGGCCTGGGAGAAGCTTGCCTCCAACACGGTGGTCCAGGTCCTCGAAGGAGACGAGGTTTCCTTGTACACCTGGGTCGCCTACTGGGACGACTTGGGCGAGTCCAGCCCTACGCCTTCGTGGGATCTCACCAACGCGGACATGCTGGCCAAGCTGACGCCGCCAACGTTCATGCGGGAATAGCCGCCAGAGCGCGGCAAGGGAGCGGAGACTGAACAACAACAAGGAGGGAGATCCGGCGCATGAAGGAGGGCCACATTCACCGGGCGCAATCCGAAGGCGGCGTTGAAATCGCGGGAACCGTCTCCGGGCAGGGACCGCCCCTCGTCCTGCTCCACGGGGCGCTCGATGACGGAGAAATGGACTGGGGCGAGGCGCTGCCGTATCTAACGGAGCGGTTCACGTGCTATGTCATGAGCACGCGCGGACGGGGGTTGAGCGACGACCACCCGGACCACTCGCTGGACGCCCTGGTGGGGGACGTCACCGCCTTCGTGGAAAGCATCGGCGGACCGGTGGCGCTGGCGGGCCAGTCGGGCGGCGGAGCCTTGACCCTTGCCGCCGCGGCGCGCAGCCCCGCCATCGCGGCGGCGGCCGCCTACGAACCGCCGTTGCGCGAGGCGATGGACGCGGCGACCGAGGCGCGGTTCACGGCTCTTGTGGACCAGATGGCGGATGCGACGGCGAAAGGTTCGCCCACCGAGGCAGTCCGGCGCTTCTGCGAGTTCGTCTGCAATAACAATGAACTCGCGGCCGTGGCGGAGATGAACGGATTCGAACTCGCATCGCGCTATATCCAGGTCGACCTCGAAGAATTCCGGCAGGACATCGCTCCAAAAGGCGCAAACCCGAAGGCCGCGTCCGCGCTGAAACAGATCACCGCGCCGGTGCTGCTCTTGCGCGGATCCCAAACGGCGCTGCCATGGCTCGCCAACGCCGCGGCATACGCCGCCAAGCACATCCCCAACGCGGAGGTGCGGGACATCCCTGGCGCGGGCCATCTCGGCCCGACCTTCGAGCCGGAGCGTGTGGCGGGCGAGCTCACGCAATTTTTCGAGACGACAGCGCATGACGGAGGGCGGTCGCGATGAACGCGCCAGCGGAGGCGCCTCCCATGCGCCTCACGGAGATAGAGGGGGTGGAATTCGATCTCCACGATGGCGGCAGCGGTGAACCGGTCCTGTTCGTCCATGGCGGCATGCGTGACGAGTGCTACGTCATCCTCCAGGAGCCCGCCCTCGCGAGCCGTTACCGTCTCATTCACTACCACCGCCGGGGATGGGGCCGAAGCACGCGGGCCGGGCTTCCCTTGAGCATTTCTCAGCAGGCCGCGGACTGCCGCGCCGTGATGGATTGGCTGGGCGTTGAACGCGCCCACCTCGCCGGGCAATCCTACGGCGGAACGATTCTTCTGCAATTCGCCGTGGATTACCCGGAACGCGTCCACACCCTCGTCCTCGTGGAGCCCGCGTTGCCCTCTGTTCTGGCGGAATCGCCGGAGTATCAGGAGATCCTGGCCCAGGCCGCGCCCTTCCTAGAGGCGGGAGAAACAGCGACGGGCCTCGACACGTTCTTCCAGGGATTGCTCGGATCCAACTACGCGGAGATTTTCCACAACACCTTTCCACCGGGATGGTTTGATCGTTGGGTCGAGGATTCCGAAACGGTCTTCCATAACGACGTCCCCGCGCTCGAAGCCTGGAAATTCACACAGGAGGACGCGGCCCGCATAACCGCGCCGGTGCTCAACATGGTGGGCGCAAACACGACGCCCTTCTACCAGGCCACCCATGAAACGCTGCAACAGTGGATCCCCCACGCGGAAAGCGCCGTTGTCCCGGACACGGCCCATGCGGTATTGGGCATGAATCCGAAAGGCGCGGCCGGCGCCATGGCGGATTTCTTCGCGCGGCGGCCCATGGCCTGACGCCGAATACGAAAGACTCAGACGTTCCAGAGCCAGGCCGAAACTGAAAAGACGAGGCAAGGAGACGGAGCAATGACGATGCTCTCCACAGACAACCTGCTGGACGCCGCCCAGGACATCGGCCCGCTCATTCAAGAGCACGCCGCCGAAGCCGAACGTCAGCGACGGCCCGCCAAGGCGGTATTGGACGCGCTCACGGCGGCTGGCCTACAGCGCATGTTCACCCCGGAGACCTTGGGCGGTCTCGAGGTCGACCCCGTCACGTACGCGCGGGCCGCCGAAACAATCGCCGGGTTCGACAGCGTGGCCGGCTGGGCCTTGCAGGCGGGCAATCACGTGGCCTGGTGGTGCTCGCGCCTCCCCGACGAAGGCGCGGAGGAGATCTACGCGAACGGGCCGGACACCCTCATCGCGGGCGCGTTTCATCCGCCCCAGCCAACCGTGGAAGTGGACGGCGGCTACCAGGTTACCGGCCGGGCGCCCCTGGCCAGCAACATTCACGACTCCGACTGGCTGCTCCTAACTGGAATGGTGATGGACGACGGCCGGCCGCGGATGGTCAACGAGGCGCCGGTCATGCTGCAACTCATCCTGCGCGCCAGCGATGTCGAAATCGTCGACACTTGGCGCGCCCTGGGCATGCGCGGCACCGACAGCCACGATGTGACCTTCGACAGTGTCCATGTCCCCGCGGCGCGCGCCTTTCCCCTTAACCCCAATCCACGCCTGGGCCGCCATTACCAAGGGCCGCTCTATCGCTTGTCCGGCATGGCCATCGTGGTGGCCATTTTCACGCCGGTCACGCTGGCCATTGGCCGCAAGGCCCTTGACGCGTTTCGCGAATTGGCCCTAAGCAAGACGCCCATGGGATTATCCAACACGCTCCGGGAGCGGACCATGGCCCAGGCTGTCTTCGCCGAAGCCGAAGGCATGCTCCGCGCCGCGCGAACCCTCTTCTACGACACCCTCGCCCAGGCCTGGGAGCGGGCGAAGGCCGGCGAACCGGCTACCCTGGAGCACAACGCGGATCTCATGTTGGCGGGAACCCACGCGGCAAACACCGCCGCGAAGGTGGCGGACATGATGCAGAACACCGCCGGCGCCTCCGCCATCTACGAGGCCAGCGCCATCGAACGGTGTTTCCGTGACGCGCAGACCCTGCGAAATCATGGCTTGGTGTGCAAGAGCCGCTACGAAACGGTCGGGCAGGTGTATTTGGGCGTGCCGCCTGAGTTCCCCTTCGTGCATCTTTGAGCGACAGGCCCGTCAATCATCGCCGGGCGCCCGAAACGACCTGGCGCCCTGGATTCTGAGCAGTCCCCACGAGACAGGGCAAGAACGGGAAGCTCGATGAGCGCGCCGGTGACCAGCGTGGCCGCGATCAAGGGTTCACCGGGAAACGCGGCGAGGGCGACGGCCAAGGCGACGGGCGAATTTCGCGCCACTCGAACGAAAGCGCGGCGCCCGCAAGGAACTGCAGATAGACGGGCAACAACAGGAGTTGCAAGACGAAATTCACCGGCAGGAGCGCCGTGCTCACGGCGAGGTTGCCCCTCGCCGCGCCCGTAAAGACAAGATACCAGTCCGTGCACGGCGTGACGAGCAACATGAGCAGCGGGAGTATGAGGGGTTCCGCGCGCCGCCCCATCTCTGGCGCGGACCCAAGGGCGAGCCCGCCCGCCACCGCCTCCGCTTTACGGCGCCCGCCTCAGGAGCCGCGGCCCGCGAAGGTCAACGCCTTGAATTTCCGCGTCTGGTTCTCGATGGCCGGCTCCGTCGCCAGG
>SLHB01000288.1 GCA_007136375.1 Candidatus Hydrogenedentota bacterium | reverse complement strand
GCGGTTGTCCATGGCCTCGTGGCGCGTGGGAGGCGCTTCTGCTATCGTTGGCCTCCTGCCGGCGGGACGGCGTGGGACAACAATGAAGGAAAGGAGAACGCGGCTATGCACGCATCCATGAATCGCCGGAGCTTCTTACGTCTGAGCGGCGCGGCGGCCGGCGCCATTTGCGCCGGTTGGGGCGCCGCTGGACCCAGCCCCGCCGAAGCGCGCGAGGAGCCCCCTTGGGCGCCCGCGTTCCCCATCGCGGACAGCCATGTGCACTTCTGGGATCCGGACCACCTGCGTTATGCGTGGCTAGACGGATCGGAAACGCTAAACCGTCCGTACCTTCCTGCCGATTATAGGAGTGCGGCCGGGCCCGTGGACGTGGCCCACATAATTTTCGTTGAAGCGGGCGGCCGCCCGGAAGACGCCGAAGCCGAAGTGGAATGGGTTGCGGGTCTAGCCGAAGACGAACCGCGCATAGCAGCGATTGTGGCCTATGCGCCGCTCCATGACGCCGCCGCGGCCGGGCCGGTGCTGGAGCGGTACAAGGACAATCCCAAGGTTCGGGGCGTCCGGCGCCTCATCCAAGGCGAACCGGACGCGGACTTTGCGTTGCGCGAGGGATTCGTGGACGGCGTGAAATTAGCCGGCGCGTGCGGGTTGGTATGTGAATTGGGCGCCAATCACCGCCAGCTCGCACACTTGCCGGCCCTTGTGGAGCAGTGCCCTGACGTCCGCTTCGTGCTGAATCACATCGGATCGCCCGACATACGCGGCGGCGCGCTGGATCCCTGGCGGGATCATATCAGCGCTATCGCGGAATCACCGAACGTGTACTGCAAGATGTCGGGCGTGGCCACCGTGGCGCATCATGACGCCTGGACGGCCGGCGACGTGCGCCCCTACTTGGAACACGTCCTGGAAGCCTTCGGGCCGGAGCGTGTGTGTTTCGGCAGCGATTGGCCTGTCGTGTTGCGGGCCGCCTCCTGGCTGCGTTGGCTCAGGACCGCTTCAGAGTTCTTGTCCGCCGCCGCGCCGGAGTCGGCCGAACAAGTGTTCCGCGAGACGGCCCTGGAGTTGTACGGCGTCGCAAGCTAGCCAACCATTCGAATCAACAATCCGCCACTGTCTCCGCCACGGGAGGGCGTCCCGGGAGCGGACGCCCCTACTGGAAGATTCTGTTATGGCGAATCCATATCAAGCCCTTGTTGTAGAGGACGAGACAAGTATTCGCAATCTCACCGAGCGCGCCCTGAAACGGGCCGGCTTTCATTGCCAGACGGCGGCGGACGGCGCCGAGGCGCAACGCCTGCTGGCGCATACCCGTTTCGACGCCATCGTGACCGATCTGCGCATGCCTGGCGTCCACGGCCACAAGCTCATCGTCGAGATCCTCAAGGAACCGAACCCGCCTGTTATCGTGGTGCTGACCGCCGTGGCGGAAGAGCGCATCGTCCATGATCTCCTCCTCCGGGGGGTAGACGACATCATGTACAAGCCGGTGACCTATGCGCTCCTTGGCGCGAAGGTGAAAGCCTTGGCCGAGCGGCGCAAGCAACAGCCCGCCGGCGGAAACGCCGCTTCCCCGGACGCCGCGCGGAGCGCCGTGCGCGAGCAAATCCGGGACGCCAGTGAAACCCTGCGCAGCGAGCTCAAGTCCGTGACGCAAAGTTTCGAGTCGACGATCAAGGACTTGGAGAAGCAACAGCGCGAGTTGGAGGATGGTTTCCTGGGCTCCGTCCGCGTGTTGTCCCATCTCATCAACCAGGTGGGGCAGTTCAAGGGCAGCCACGCCGCCCGCGTGGAGGATTTCGCGAGCCGTCTTGGCGCCGCGATGGGGCTGCAAAAGGAGTCCTTGCGGAACCTGCGTATCGCCGCGTTGCTCCATGACATCGGCCAGTTCGGCATGCCGGACGCCGTGCGGCGGAAGCCGCCCTGGCTCCTCTCGCCGGAGGAGCGGGAGATCTACGTCCACTATCCCTCCATCGGCGCGGCCTTGCTCAGCGAAGTGCCCGGCGCGGAAGAGGTCGTGGAGATCATCGAGGCCCACACGGAACACTACGACGGCACGGGCTTCCCCCAACGGCTTCAGAAGGAAGCCATTCCCCTGAGCGCCCGGATCATCCGTCTCGCCGACGGATTCGACACCCACCTCTCATACGGAGAAGAGGAAGATCCCTGGCGCAGCGCCCGCCAGCATATCCTCACGAACAAAGGAAGCATCTACGATCCCCGCTTGACGGATCGGGCGCTCCGGTTCCTCGGCGACCTGCAGCAGCGGGTAAGCGACGACAACATCGAAACGATTTCCTCCCTGGAACTGACCGTTGGCCAGGTCCTCGCCCAGAACATCTACGACGAGGACGGACGGTTCCTGGTGCGGAAGGGCGCCGCTGTCAGCGTCAGCATGCTTTCGCGGCTTCAACGGCTCACGGCCGCCCAAGACATTCAGGTTTACAAGCGGCAGGACGCGCCGGCCGAAGCTGTTTGAATCTCGCGTGGCCCGCTCCGCGCCGAAGCCAACGAAAACATCCCCCTGGGCGCGCCAACCGTGGCGGCCCCGGGGGATGTTCTTGGTTTCGTTGAGCTTCCTATTTCCGCGGCGGGATTCCGCGGGAGATCAGGCTATTTGTTGAGCACCTTCGGCACGGCCGGCGCGGAAATCCGGGCGAAATCCGGCAATTCTCCTGCCAGGGGCCGGGCGTACTTGATGAAGGCGTCGGTTACGTCGTTGCCAGCGTCGTTGATGAAATGGCCGGGTACCTCGACGGATTCCCGCGCCACGTCCTTCAGCTCGGCGAGGAAATACTCAACGGCGTAATCTCCAACACGGCGGATGGCGACGGAGCCGCTCTTGTTTTGGCTCACGGCGAAGTGGGCGGCCTTTTCGCCCACGTCCCGGGCTTCCCGTTGGTCCACTTCGCTGACGCAGCCCAGGAAGCTCCGTTGCAAGTATCCAAAGGTGTCCGCGCGGACCCGCTTGATATTGGTCTCGTTCCGGACCCAGGAACTCAGCAGATCGCCGAGCGCGCCCGTGCCGGAAAGCTGGATGTTGCCGTGGGCGTCCTTCTCGCCGCCGGTGAACTGGGAGGCGATGGCCTGGCCGCTCGGATCGGAGACGCCCTCGGACACGGCCACCACGCAACGCCCGTGCTTGTCATAGGCCGCCTTGAGATCGCCCACGAACTGCTCCTTCGACAGTGGGCGCTCGGGGAGGTAGATGAGGTGAGGGCCGTCATCTTCGTACCTGCGCGCCAACGCCGCTGCGGCCGTGAGGAAGCCCGCGTGCCGTCCCATGACAACGGCGATATACACGCCGGGCAGCGCGCGATTGTCGAGATTGGCGCCGGCAAAGGCCTGGGCGACGAAGCGGGCGGCGGAACCGTAGCCGGGGCAGTGATCCGTGACTTTCAGATCGTTGTCGATGGTCTTGGGAACGTGGATGACCCGGAGGTCATAGCCGGCCTTGGCCGATTCCTCGTGAACAATGCGGCAGGTGTCGGCGCTGTCGTTCCCGCCGATGTAGAAGAAGAAGCGGACGTTGTGGGCCTGGCAAACGCGGAATATGTCCTGGCAGTAGTCCACGTCTGGCTTGTCCCGTGTCGAGCACATGGCGGAGGAAGGCGTGTTCGCCACGGCCTCCAGGTTGTTGACCGTGGTCTCGGTAAGATCCAGAAAGTCTTCGTTGACCACGCCGCGGACGCCGTGCTGAGCGCCGTAGACCCGGTCCACATTCGGAAATTTGCGCGACTCCAACACCGCGCCCACCAGGCTCTGGTTGATGACGGCCGTCGGGCCACCGCCCTGGGCCACCAACACGTTGCCTTGCAGGGTTGACATGATAGTATTCTCCTCGAAAGCTACTATTGAAACCTTACGAAAGGAAGGTCGAAAGAAAAGCGGCGCGCCCCAGTATCGCGGCGGATTCTTGCACGGCCGCCCCTTGGGAGTCAAATGCGGCCGGGGCTGCGTGTACACGTTGGGGCAGGATGAGGCGTCTATCTTATTGACATGGATGAACGGGAGCCGGAAAAGCAGCGCGGACCGCGGGACGGCGAAAGCGGCGGCGTGGGGGACGATGAGGCGGCGCGGGCGTACGAGGCCCTGATCCGGCCCATTGAGCACCGCATGGTGCGGACTATCTGGCGCATCACCCAGGACCCGGAAGACGCCGAGGAGGCCATGCAGGAAGCCCTGAGCGTGCTTTGGCGCCGATGGGATCGCGTGTGCCGGCACCCCAATCCGCAAGCTTTGATTCTGCGCATCTGCATCAACGCGGGTTACGACGCCCTGCGCCGGCGCGCGCGGCGGCGCAAGAGCGAGCAACTCCAACGGCCGGCCGGCGAGGGAACCGCGCCGTCGCCCGCGGACGCATTGGCCCTGCGGGAGCAGGAGTCGGCGGTCTTTCAAGCCATTGCCCAGCTATCCCGCAACCAAGCCGCCGCGGTCATCATGCGCCTGGTCCACGGCTTGCCGTACACGGACATCGCGGAATCGCTGGGCTGCCGTGACGCCACGGCGCGTAAACATGTTGAACGCGGCCGCCAGCGGCTGCGGCGCCTGCTGGCGCCAACGGAGTATGGACGCCCGGAGGAAGCGCAATAATGACGCCGGATTTCGAACGAAAGAAACAGGACGCGCCGGGGGACGGGGTAGACGATATGGTGAAGTCGGCATTCGAAGGTGGGGCGCCGCCCGAAGTGGAGCGGCGTCTGCGGGGGCACCTGGAAGGTTTTCGCGTTCGCTTGCGCTTGCGCCCGCGAACGCGCGCCGGCGCCATGCCGCCGTGGCTGCGCCTGGCCGCTGTCTTCACGGTGACGGTGGCCGCCCTGTTTGCCGGAGCGGGGGCCCTGTTCTGGAGCAGCGTTGGGCCAAGCTGGGCCGAAGTGGTGGAGCAGTTCGGTTCGACGGACTTCTTCCACGCCACCATCTACGCCAAGCGGGGCGCCGTCGAAGAGCCCGTCCAGTTGGAGCTATGGGTAGGGCACGGCGGCAAGATGCGGATGCGCGCGGGCCACGAGATGTTCTTTGGGAAAGGGGGGCAATTGGTCGAGACCGTCGACATGAGCGCCCAGTATCCCGGAGATCCGGGCGAATCTCATGAGGAAATCCGGTGGGCGCGGAGTATGGTGGAGTATGTGCTGGAGGAAATGGGCGCCCGCGAATCGTTCACCTTGGAGGCGCTCCTGGAAACCCTCCCGGGGATGAGCGGCATGCGCGCCGTGCCCCACCAGAACCCGAGCGTGACCCTGTCCCACGATCTCGTGGTGTTCGACCTCATGGGCGTGGACGCGCCGGACCGCACCCGGATTTGGGCCTTGCGCCGGAGCCGTTTGCCCGTGCGGATTCTCTACTGGGACCCGCGCAGCGGCGCGAGCGTGGACGTGAGCTTGTCGTATACGGACTGGCATCCACGGGAGTTCTACCACCCAGAGGCCTTCGCCGCTAGCTTGGAAAATGGAAACGGGAACGCGCAGGGGGCCATCTCGGGGCCCTTGGACGGGCCCGGGCTGCATCAATAGTCCGCTCGCGCCGCGGGCCGGATATAGGGGGATCTTCGCAATGCGTTACGTGCGCCAGCGATCTGGATTTACGCTCATCGAACTGCTTGTCGTCATCGGCATCATCGGCATCCTCGCCGCCATTTTGCTTCCCGCCTTGGCCCGCGCCCGCGAAGCGGCGCGGCGCGCCTCGTGCGCGAACAATCTCCGCCAAATGGGCGTGGTTTACAAGATGTACGCCAACGAACACCGGGACTACTATCCGCCCAAGGTGCGTCAGTGTGATCCGGAACCGAACCCCTTGGCCCGGAAGTACACCTGGATGCCCGACCCCGTGGCCATCTACCCGGAATACCTGGCCGATCCCACGCTCTTCATCTGTCCTTCAAGCCAATTGGGCCACGGTGTGATGGAGCCGGGACGGGAGCGCGCCTGGGTGGACGAGGCCGGCGACCTGGACCTCAACCCCCGGGACGGTTGCGGCCGCTTCGCCCTGTACGGCGATGAGTCCTACAGCTATGTGGGCTACGCCGTGCCCCGGGACAACCGTTACCTGGAAGGGTGGGGCTTGGACCCCACCGACCCGCGCGCGAACCCCGATGACATCATCCTCGCCGTGGAGCCCATGTTCAACAACCCCTTCCAAGATCACCAGTTGTATCATCCGGAACTCGGCGAGGTCGCCTTCATGCGGCTCCGGGAGGGGGTCGAGCGCTTCTTTATCACCGACATCAACAACCCTGGCGCGGGATCCATGGCGCCTTCGGACATGCCCGTGATGTGGGATGTGTTGCGGACGGAGGCGGAACGGTTCAGCCATGCCCCAGGCGGCGCCAACGTGCTCTACATGGACGGCCATGTGTCTTTCGTGCGCTGGCCCAGCGACGAATTCCCCGTCAACCCGTACATGGCCTTGGTGACCACGGCGGCGAGCTGACGGCAAGGCGCTGCGTCTAGCCCAGGCGGGGAATGAGGCAGGGGGGCTTCGTGCGGGGCGGCCCCGGCGGCGTTTCCCAGAGCGGCGCGTAATACGTCCGTAGCGCCGCCGTGAGGCTGGGGAGGGACAGGCCCATGTAGACGTCCTCCCCGGCCGCCGCGTGCTCCAGGCGATGGAGGCTCCGCTGTCCATGGGTCGCGGCGCCCCGTAGGCGTCCGGTCAGGACCTTCAGTTGAGCGGCGCTGTTGAAGATGAGGCCCTGGTAGAACTGGCCCTGCCGGGAGCCGCGTCCTGCCGCGCGCCACAGTCCTTCCCAGACTTCGTGGCTCTCCCAGAGGTAGCCCTGGTTGTAGAGGTCGATGGCCCAGAGATAGGCCTCGTTGTCCCGCCAGGCTTCTGGCGGCAGGTCAGGGGGGGAAGACTCTGCTTGTCCGTGGCTGTGGCCCCGGGGATCGGTGACGGGGTGGGGCGTTACGCTGGGGACGTGCCGGTAGGCCGGGAGCGCCGCGTGGGGACACCAGCGGGGC
>SLHB01000030.1 GCA_007136375.1 Candidatus Hydrogenedentota bacterium | reverse complement strand
GTGATCTACCGGGACGAGCCGCCCCGGGAGCTTCTGGCGGACGGGTCCTTCGGCGATTTCATCACGGGCCTCGATCCCTGGACGGGCGACACGAACCGGCAGACCGGCGGCTTCGATCCGCGCCTGGTGCGCCCCGGCCGTCAGGCCCCGCCCGGCCTCGTGCGCGGCCTTCCCGGCGGCACGCAGATGATCTACGAAAGCGCGGAACTCTTTGAGGACGGCGCAAACGAGGGCTGGTTCACGAACATCGACAACGCCATGGACGTCACCTACGAGTTCCGTGGCCAGCAGGGCGCCGCGGCCGAACCGGGCATCGTCTTCGACGAGCGGGACCACCGCGTCGCGGTGACCTTCGCCGAGCAGGACGCCGCGGGCAACGCGAGCGCGGCCCTCACGGATCCCCTGGTCATCTGGTGGCTGCTCCGGGCCGAGTCCCAGCTTTCGCCGAACCGGGAAGGCCAGAACGTCACCGAAGAGGAAGTGAGCTTCAACTGGGGCCTCGACCGGGGCCGCAGCCCGAACGCGGCGGGCCAGCCGCGCACGCTGTTCACGTTCCGCTTCTACGGTTCCCCGGATTACGATAACCCCGACCAGCCGTATACACCTCTGACCGACTGGGCGCCGTGGACGGAGCGGCGGCAGCTCTTGCCCGCTGACTTCCTGGACCTGGGCCTGCCGCAGAACCAGTGGCTCCTCCTTTACGTCGCGGCGGCGGACGAGGCCGGTAACGTGCAGCAATGGCCCGTGGACGAATTGGACGGCGATCCCGACGCGGCGATCACGCCGACGGCCAGCTCCGGCACGAACTGGCAGCGCTTCCAGATTTCCGAGTTTGAGCGGGGACTGGACACAACCATCACGCCGGTTTTCTGGCACAACGCCTTCGGGCTGGTCCGCGACATGCGCCGCATCGGCGGCGATGAAGAGAGCTACGGCCGTGGGCCCATCATTCCGTATCCGCTGGACCAGACGTCACGGCGGGTGGAGGCGCAGTTCCGGATCCAGTTGCACGGTCCAGACCGCGAAGTGCTGCAGTTCCCCGATGATGACGCGCCCCACTGGCTGGGCGTCCGCGTGGAGCTGCTGGAAAACGGCCGGGTGATTCCCGAGAGCCAATGGGACCTTGGGCCGGACCTGCCCTTCGGGCGGACGGTGACGTTGACGCTCCCGTTGGACTTGCAGTTCGACTTTCCCGGCGCGGGCCTGGACAACGATACAGTAGGCTTCGACCCGGACGGGCCGCGCTTGGACGAGTTCCAAGGGACGCAACCGGTTACGTACACGTTCCGCGCGCGCACCTTCCGGTTCCGTGACCAGAGCGCACCTGCGGGGCTTTTCGGGCCGGACGACGAAGTGGTGCCGGGCGGTTTTGACCCGACGCCGGACAACGTGAGTTTCACCATAACTCCGCGCAGCATAAGGGATTACGTGGAGCATCCGGACAGCCCGGATCAACAGCCCATCTTGCTGCACGAGACGGATCAATAGAAAAAGGTTGCGTTTAGCGGTGGAATCAGGTTATATGGGAGCCCGTGTCGCGGAAGCCGGGATTTCGAACTTCCCGTAAATTGGGAAACCGGCTGGGTTTGTTGACACTCCTTCCGCCGCTTTACTACAATGGCGTTCATGGGCCAAGTTGAGGCGCGGCCCGAAGCCAGGACCCGCAAGGCGCTATGCGCACGCCGCCGGGGCCCAATTCCTCGGCCAGCGGCGGGAAGCGCGAACGCTCACGAACACAACTGGGCCTGTGGCGCTAAAGTGAAGGATTGGACCAATGGCCAAAATGAAGCGAGGCCGAGGCAAGCGGCTGGTGCTGGACATCGGGTCCAGCGCGGTCCGGCTATGCGAGCTGACTCCGACCAAGGAAGGTTATCAGCTCAGCAAGTACTTCCAAAAGGAAATCCCCTGCGATCCCGCCCTCGACGACGAGGAGCGCACCGCGGCGAAAAGCAAGGCCCTGTCCGAACTGCTTCGCGAAGCGAAGGCCCGGAGCCGGAAGGTCATCTTTGGCATTCCCGGCCAGTCCGTGTTTACGCGCAGCCGGTCCTTGCCGCCGGTGCCGGAGCACAAGGTCACGCAAATCGTCCGCTACGAGATCCAGCAGCAAATCCCCTTCGCCCTAGACCAGATCGCCCTCGACTATCAAGTGCTGAACCGCACCGAGGCCGGCGGATACGAAGTGCTTATGACCGCCAGCAAGGTGGACGTCGTCGAGAAGTATCTGACCCTCCTGCGCGGCCACCGGCGCTACCCAGAGGCCATTGACGTTTGCCCATTGGCGGCGTACAACTGGCTCAAGCATAGCGGTGAAATCGGCGAGCAGGGCGAATGCGTGGCGATTGTTGACATCGGCGCCTTTACAACGGACATCGTCATCGAACACGGCAACCAGTTCCGGTTCACCCGCAGCGTCAATGTCGCGGGCAATGACGTCACCAAGGCCATCGCGTCGACGTTTAACATGGGCTTTGCCGAGGCCGAGCGGCTCAAGCGGGACAAAGGCTTCGCGCCATCGGGCGACCCCGAGAAGGACGGCAAGGCGGGCGAGGCGATCGGCCCCATCCTGCGGCGCATGGCCAATGAAGTGAATCGCTCCTTTTCGTATTTCCGTTCGCAGCCGGGCGGCGCGCCCGTGTCCCGGGTGATTCTCGCCGGCGGCGGCGCGAGCCTGCGGAACATCGTCCCCTACTTGCAGCGGGAATTGGGCGTCGAAGTGCGCATGGCGCAGCCCTTGTCGGGCTTGGCCGTGGGCGCGAACGCCCAAACGGCCAAGGAGCAGCCCCAACGGGCCGTGACGGCCCTGGGCCTGGCCCTCCGATCCGTCCGCAGCGTGCCCCTGGAAATCGATCTGGTGCCGCCGCGTTTGCAACAGCTCGCCCGCAGCAAGGAGCAAGTGTTCTACTGGGGCCTGTCCCTCGCGACCCTCGCCCTCATCGTCGCGTCCACCATTCCGGTTCGCGCGCAACAGAACGAACAGGTGGAGAGCGAGATCCGGGAGTTGGAGCAGGTTTTGCGTGAATATGCGCCGGACCTCGCGCAACCTGGCGCGAATGTAATGGCTTCGTCGGAATACGAAAGTGAGCTCAGCCAGATTCAAGGCCAACTCGAGTTCATTCAAGAGCGCGTGGTGAACCTTGACGAAACCTTCGAGAACCGCCAGTTCTGGCTGGAATACCTGTCCGGCTTGAGCGAGGCCCGCCCGGCCGGCGGCCAGATCTGGTTTAGCGCCATCGAAACGACGTTCATCGGCCAGCAGCAACAACAGCCCGGCATGGGCATGGGCGGCATGGGCGGCGGCGGCGGCATGATGGGCGGTCCCGGCGGCCGCGGCGGACAACAGGACCAATACGTCCAGTCCACCGGCTTCCCCGGCATCCAGCCGGGCGGCGGCGGCGCCCGCGGCATGCGCGGCGGCGGCATGGGCGGCATGGGCGGCATGGGCGGCGGTATGATGGGCGGTCCCGGCGGCCGCGGCGGAATGCCCGGCGATCCCGACGAGGCGCCCGCGCAACCCCCTCCCCAAATCAATGGCTTGACCATTTATGGATACGCCAGCGACGGTCAGACGATCACGGCCTTCGTGGAGAATCTCCGGCAGTCCGGCCTGTTCTTGGAAGACGGGGTCCACTTCAGCGAAGCCTTCGCCAACGAGGTCCCGGAATCCGAATTGTATAACGCGACCATGGGCACGCAAGAGCGCATGGGCGGCGGCATGGGCGGCGCTGGCGGCGGCATGGGCGGCGGTATGATGGGCGGCCGCGCCGGCGGTATGGGCGGCGGCGGATATCAGACGCAATACGAACGGCGCATCCGCACCTTCCGCATCGACGCGCAATTTGCCGGCCAAGCCGTGGAGGATTTCGAAGCCCAGCCGCAGCAGGACGGCATGGGACCAGGCGGAGGCCCGCCTGGTGGTCCCGGCGCTCCTGGCGGCCCCGGCGCTCCTGGCGGCCCTGGTGCTCCTGGCGGCCCTGGTGCTCCTGGCGGCCCCGGTGCTCCTGGCGGCCCTGGTGCTCCTGGTGGTCCTCCCGGCGGACCGGAAGGCGCTCCACAAGGCCCCGGTGGCGGTCCTGGCGGGCCTGGTGGCGCGGGTGGGCCACAGGGTCCAGGCAACCCCATGGGCGGCCCCGGCGGCCCGGCGGGCAACTAGGAGAGAAGCGCGCTCATGAACAAGTATCAAATAGCGCCTATCGCTATGGTTGTTGTCCTTCTCGGGGGGATCATCGCCGGGCATCAGCTCTACCTCAAGGAGCGGCTTGAGGAATACGAGCAGAACGCACAGCGCCGCGACAGTCTAGCGCAGAAACTGGACCAACTGCGGAATACCTTCGCCGACGCGACGGGCCAACCCGTCGACCCCGAGTTTGTCATTGCCCAGTGGCGCGAGGCGCGGGAGCCATGGGTGCAGGCGATGTCGACGCGCGCGGCCGTGTTCCAGATGCCAGTTCTTGAAGATGTTGAAGAGGTGCCGGAAGACGACGTGCCGCGCTTCTTCTATGAGAATTGGATGGAAGAACGGATCCAGGATCTGCAGCAGTACGCTTTTCAGAACCGGTGCGCGATTCCGCAGACCACCTTCAACGCGATGCACCCGCAACAACTAGGCGGCACGAGCGTCACGGCGGACCAAGCCAACCGGTGGATGCGGCGCTTTACTATTGGCGACCGGATCACGCGACAGCTCATCGACGCGAACGCCGCGCAGATCAATTGGATCGAACTATGGCCGCCCAGGGTCGAGTTTGGCCTGCTTGAAAAGCGCACGATGGGACTCCACTTCTATATGCGCATGGACGACCTCGTGGCGTTCTTGGCGGAACTCGCAGGGGAGAACCGGTACTACAACGTGGACGCGCTGCGGATCGTCAACCGGAACCTCCGGCAGCCTCAGCAACCCTACCTTGAAGTGCAAATGCTCCTAACGGCCGGCCGCATTCTGTCGGACGAGGAGCTGGAGCAGCAACAGCAACAGCCTCAGCCCCAGCAATTCGCCGCTGGTGGCCCGGGAGGCGGCTTTGGCGGCCCGGGAGGCGGCTTTGGAGGTCCTGGCGGGCCTCCTCCTGGCGGACCTGGGGCGCAGCAGCAGCCGCCTGGCGGCCCCGGCGGCCCGCCACAACAACAACAGCAAGAAGAAAGCTGGTGGCAACGCTTGTTGCCGTTCTTCTAGGAAGCCCGGGCGTCTCCGTGGGGTGGAGGCGCCGCAACGGCGCGCGCGGCGCGCGCCAGGCCCGCTGGGCCTGGGATTAGGAAGCGTGTAGTGGATATACTCTACAAAGCCGGCGCATGGGCGTGGGAAAACAAGGAACGCGCGGTGCTCTGCGTCATGGTCGTGGTGTTGGCGGCGCAGTTGTACCGAATCGTTACGGAAGAGCAAACGCAAACGCCAATTCCGAACCCGCCCCAAGCCACGGGAACTTTGGAAGTGCCACAGCCGAACATACAGCCGCCACCTGCGGCGCAACCGTCTTACGACGCGGCGGCGTTGGTGGATCAGAACCCGTTTTGGGCGACAGCCCGGCCTCGCGGCCAACAACAGCAAACGGAACAGCGGCGGCGGGAGCCACAAGTTGACGTACAGTTGGACCGGGTAACACAGATGGCGGATGGAAATTACCGCGCGCGTTTGTCCAGGGGGCGGACGAGCCGGTTCGTGTCGGAAGGCGAGACCTTTGAGGGGTATCAACTGCTCGGCATAGATGGGGAAGCGGGTACAGTCGAACTGTATCACGACGAAACGGGTCGCACGATTACGTTGGGCGGTTAAAGGCCGCGCGAATGCTTTGGGGCGCCATGTAGGCCGCGCCGGCGATGTTGTGCGTTTGACCACCAAAAGCGGGAGGAAGCAATGAAAACCTGGTTGCGTCGCTTTAGTTGCGGGACTGCCTTTACGGGCTTTTTTGTGGCTGCTGCGCTAATGGGGACAATGGATTCGGCCACGGCCCAGCAAGAGGCGGTCGGGGCGCAAGCGGATATCGGCGCGTCCGAAGCCGGGCAGGCGTTCAGGCAAGGGGTGGAACTCTACCGGCAAGGCCAATACCGCGAGGCCGTCAATCAGTTTAACCGCGCCTTGGCGCTGGAGCCCGGCATGGAGGAGGCGGAGTCCTTCCGCGCCCGCGCCGCGGGTCAACTTCAGGCCGAGACGGAGGGACGGGCCGGCGGCGGCTCCTTCGAGGTCGTTGACCCCGAGCAGATACCGGAAGGACCGGGCGCCCGCGAGGCCGTGCCGGTCAGTCCCGAAGAGCTCCGGGTGCACCGCGTGAACGAACTCCTGGAGATCGGCGAACGGTACCTGGAGCACCAGGTCTATCACCGGGCGGTGGAGTATTTCAATCAAGCGCTGCTGATAGCGCCGGACCATCCGCGCGCGCGCCAGTTGCTGCACGAAGCGACCATCGGCGCCAGCGAAGAGCGCGTGCTGCAAACGCAGGACCGGGTCCGCGAGGACATTCGCGTCATCCGTGAAGACATTGAAGAGCGGAAGCTGCTTCCCGAGGGCGCGGACGCCACGGGTATCCGCGACTACAGCTTTCGCGTGCCGGTGATCGAAGAAGAGGTGGAAGAGCCGGAAGAAATCACCGAAATCGACCGGATCCTTGACACCTTCGTCGGAATTGAGTTCGAGAATGAGCACATTGAAACAATTCTAGAGTTCATCTCTGAATACGCCGACATCAATATCGTTCTTGACCATCGCGTCGTTCTTCCCCCGTGGGAAGATCCGCCCGCATGGGACCCCGAAGACCCTGACCAGTTTGGTCCGGGGGCTCCGGGACAATTTGGCGGTCCCGGCGGCTTTGGCGGTCCCGGCGGTCAGTTTGGCGGCCCTGGCGGCGGTCAATTCGGCGGCCCCGGCGGCGGTCAGTTTGGCGGCCCGGGCGGCGGTCAATTCGGCGGCCCTGGCGGCGGCCAATTCGGCGGCCCCGGCGGCTTTGGCGGTCCGGGGGCCGGCGGCTTCGGGCCGGGCGCGGCTGGCGCGGGCGGTTTTGCGGGCGCCG
>SLHB01000380.1 GCA_007136375.1 Candidatus Hydrogenedentota bacterium | reverse complement strand
CAGGATCCCGTCGTTTCCGTTGCCGCTTAGGTCAAAGACCGTGTCCCCTTGGCCTTCCTGCATCTCCAGGTGCTGCAACAGGGGGACCGTGCCCGGGGTCACGCCGGACGCAAGCTGCATCATGCCCGTGTCGCCAACATCGCCATCGAAGATCATCCAGTTGTTGAGGTAACCGGCAAAGCTGTCCTCCGCGTTGTTGGGCCGCGCGCCGATCCAGATATTATGGCCGTCGCTGATCGGATTGGTCGTCGTCGTGCCCATAAGGGCGCCATTCAGGTACAGGCGCGCCTGACTCTCGGTCATGACCACGCCAATATGGACCCACTCGTTGCTCGCGAAGGGCGCCGCGTTCACCCGATCATGACCCCACCACACGAGGCGGAACACGTCGCCGGGGACAACCTCCACTTCGCCCCGGTCGCTGCCGGCGCCATAGAACCAACCCCAGATCTTGTTCCGGGTCGTGCCATCATCAAACCAGTAGGCCCAGATGGAGAAAGACAGGGGGAACTGGAGATCGTCCGGATCCATGTTGGTGTTGACCCAGGTATTGTCGGCGCTCGATCCGCCGAATTGCAAGAGACTCTCCGTGGCGTTCTGGGCGCCCGCCGGCCAGGCGCCGAGGACAAGGGCCGCCGCCGCCACGCAGACGAGGGCCTGTCTCACAAGACTTCGTTTCATCGTTGCCGCTCCTTCTCTCCCTTTTTAGCCAAAACGACGCACTCTGCGGGATCCAGCACGGGCCGAACCCCGACAAGGATGAGAAAAGCATAGCAACTTATAAGTAAAAAATCAAGTTTTGAGCGTGTTGTGCTATTGTGCTGCAAAAATCTTCCAATTCGTGCGTGAATACGGCCGAGATTTGTACGACTTTTGTGAGCGATCACATTCCGGGGAAGAAGCAGGAAACGTGCGGAGGGCTGCGGGAAGGTCCAGAGAGAGGAGGCGGAGGACAAGCGGGCGCGTTGGGCGTCCACGCCTGTCCTCCGTGAGGTTAGAATTCTTCGAGGCGCGCTTTGAGATTGTCCGGCGCGGGCTCGTCCAGCAGCCAGAAGAGGGCGTTCAGCATCATTCGCTGGTACCAATCGGCGTCCCAAGCCGGGAGACCGCCCATGGACGTGTAGAAGATGGGGGCGCCGTTGTAGTCGTTGGTCCAGGCCAAGGGCTCATCGGGGACCTCCTCATCCTGATCCCGGTGATAGCGGGGATTGTCCAGCCCGCCGTCGATGCAGGCGCCCATAAGGAGGAGTTCAGTGGTTTCGCCCAGCGGCGCGCTCCGGTACATCGTTTCACGGAGGGCGTAGGGGCCTTCCAACCCTTCCATGATGGGGTGGTCCATGGCGCCGGCGGGCATGCGGACAGCCGTGGCGCCGCTGGGGTAGCCGTCGTAGTCACAGCCGAGGACGTCATTGTCGAAGGATCGCCACGCCACGGGATCGCCGGGGTCGAGTTCGCCGGGATCCACTTCCGTGATGTCCGGGAGGTGCTGATAGTCGCCCGTGGGGTCGAAGGCGTGAGAGGTTGTGCGGAAGGCCAGAATGGGTTTGCCGGCCTCCAGATATTCTTGGAAGGCGAGCATGGACTCGTACGCCAGCGCGCGGCGCCGGATCGCCAGCACGGCGAGGTCGGCGTCGGCTATCTGCTCCATTCCGGGAATGTCCTCCCGCGTATCCGTCGTGATGAGGGTGTAGGTCATCCCAAGGTGGTCTTCCAGGAACTCGCCCAGCCGGGTCAGCGTGACGTGGCTTTCGTAGATCTCCGTTTCGCCCGCCACCAACAAGACATGAGGCGCTCCCTCGCCGCCGTGTGCTGGAGCCGGGGCCAGGATGATCGCCGCGGCCAAAGCCGCGAGCCATGGTAAAGAACGTGATCCTCGCTGCATTCGTCTCCCTTTCTGTAAGCATCTTGCTCCATGTATGCGGCCGCGGCCCGTTACGGCGCGTGGCCGAAGTCGCCCGGGGGCCATCATGCCATACTCGCCGCGCGGGCGCGAAGGCCGGCGCCCGAACCGCGCCGCGCGCCCGGGACGCCGACTGTCCGCCAGCCGTGGGCATTCTGTCCCAAATCGCCGGATAAGCTCGACCGAGCATCGTTGTGTGGTTTCGTACTCGCGCCGAGGAAGGAACAGCGGCCTTTCACCTATTAGGTGAATGGATATCACCGGCATCTTGCCAGCATGCAAAAGGGGCCGTCCAGGGGCTGCCGCGCCACCAACGGCGCCCTTATCCGGCGATTGTTGTCTGTACATTGGGCCGCCGGATGTAGTAAAACGGCGGGCAAGAGGCGGACCCCAGCTTATGGACCAGGGCCGTCCGGACACGGAACAATGAGGCCATGCAGAAGAAGGTACGGTTCTACACCCCCGAAAACATCGCGGTCACGTACTATTTGGCGGGTCCAGGCACCCGGTTCGTGGCCTATGTGTTCAATGTTCTTCTTATTGTGGTGGGGCTCGCCCTCGCCGCCGCCATTTTCCTGGTCTCCTTGTTGATCCTGACCACCTTCGATGTCGCCATTGACCCTGGCCTGCCCGTGGCCGTTGCTGTCGCCGTGGCGTTCCTGTTGATGGGCTTCTTCTACTTTGCCTACTTCATCCTCTTCGAGTGGATGTGGAACGGCCAGACGCCGGGCGCCCGGACGATGAACATCCGCGTCGTGATGGACGAAGGGTTTTCGCTCACGTTGACGGCGGTGATCATTCGGAATCTCTTCCGCATCATCGATAGCTTCCCGCTGTTCTGGATCGTGCCGCTCTTCGCGGAAAAGACCCAGCGCCTTGGCGATTTGACGGCGGGAACCCTGGTCGTGAGCGAACGGGAGGCCCCGGCGCACGCCCTCCGGGATCAGTTGTTGGCGCGGGCTCCGGGCGGGCTCGAGTTTACCTTCAATCCCGCTCAACTCAATGCGCTGCTCGATTCCGACGTGGAAACGGTGGAGATGTTTCTCGAACGCCGGCCGGCGATTCATCCTGAACACCGCGGCCAGCTCGCCATGCGTCTGGTGCGCGGCCTGACCCGGCGCATGGAGCTCGAAGAACCCATCGAGGAGGGCGCGCGGGAGCGTTTTCTGGAGGATTTGCTCACGGCCTACGTTCGCCGGGAGGCCCAAGAGCTGGGCTAGCGGGCCGCGCCCGTCCTCATGCGGGACGCAAGGAGCCCGGAACCATTTAGGAGTATCACGCGTTATGACACAGACAGCGGCGCATGCCGGCGCCGGGCAGGCCTATGCGGAAGGCGGCGTGGAAGCCATGCGCGAAGCAGTGGCCCGCATCGTCAACGAAACGCCCGTCACGGATTTGCATACCCATCTCTACGCGCCAGCCTTTGGCGATCTGCTCCTTTGGGGCGTGGACGAGGTCCTGATCTACCATTATCTCATCGCCGAGGCGATGCGGGCGTCTGGGCTCCCGTACGGGGATTTCTGGGCGATGAGCAAGGAGGAACAGGCCGCGTTTATCTGGCGGACCTTGTTCATCGAGCGGACCCCCTACAGCGAAGCCTGCCGCGGCGTGGTGACGGTTTTGAAGCGCCTCGGGTTGAACATTGAGGCCCGCGACTTGGAGAGCTACCGCGCCTATTTCCGGGAGCAGGACCTCGGCAAACACATCGACGCCGTGTTCAAGGCGGCCAATCTGGAATCGGCCGTCATGACCAATGACCCCTTTGACAGCAACGAACGGCCCGTCTGGGAGCGGGAGGCCGCTGGGGATCCGCGTTTTCACGCCGCGTTGCGTATCGATCCGTTGCTCAATGACTGGACCAATGCTTGCGGCATGCTTCAGGACTGGGGCTACGACACGGCGGCGGATCTTGGCCCGAAGACGCTGGCGGAGACGCGCCGCTTTCTCAGCGGTTGGCTTGAACGGATGAACGCCTTGTACATGGCCGTGTCCCTGCCGCCGGACTTTGCGTTTCCCGACGAGTCGGCCCGGACCATCCTCATCCGCGAGTGCATCGCGCCGGTGGCGGAGGAGCACAATGTCCCCTTCGCGCTCATGATCGGCGTGAAGCGCGCGGTGAACCCCGCCCTGAAGCTGGCGGGCGACGGCGTTGGCGTGGCGGACATTCAGGCCGTGGAGAATCTATGCGCCAAGTTTCCCGCCACTAAGTTCATGGTCACCATGCTTGCGCGGGAGAATCAGCACGGCCTGTGTGTCACGGCCCGGAAGTTTCCCAACCTCTTCCTTTTCGGCTGCTGGTGGTTCCTTAACAACCCTTCGCTTATCGAAGAGATGACCCGGATGCGCTTCGAATTGCTGGGCCCGAGCGTGGCGCCACAACATAGCGACGCCCGCGTCCTCGAACAGGTTATCTACAAGTGGGACCACAGCCGCGCGATCATCGCGAAGGTGCTGGCGGACAAGTACGCCGATCTCCTCCATGCGGGCTGGACCCTGTACGAGGATGAAATCCGCCGGGACGCGCGGATGCTGCTGGGCGGGAATTTCTGGGACTTCGTGAAGGGCCGGGCGGGCGGCGCCGGTTCTTGAGCGCGCCGGACTTCACCCACCACGTCACGGTGCGGCTGCGCGAAACAGACGCGGCCGGCGTCGTGTTTTTTGCCCGCTATTTCGACTTGCTGCACACGGCTTTCGAGGCGATGCTGGAGGCCCGGGGCCTTGGCGTCGGCGCCATCATCGCCGAGGGAGACTACGCCCTCCCCATCGTTCACGCCGAGTGTGACTACGGACGGCCGCTGCGGGCCGGCGACGCCGTGGCCATCCACATCGCCGCCGAGCGGGTGGGCAAGACTTCCTTTACGCTTCGTTACACCGTGGAGCGTGGCGGCGCGGCCGTGAGCCGGGCCAAGACCGTTCATGTCTGCGTGGACCTGGCCACGGGGAGAAAGCGCGCCTTGCCCGAACCCGTGACGGCCGCGTTGGCCGGGCCCCCAGCCGGACCGTAGACTGGCTCGCTCCCTCTTATCCCCGCGCAAGGAGGCGACACATCCATGATCTTCCGGCGAAAGAAGACACCGGCGGCGGCCGGGAAACGCAGGGCCAAGGCCCTGGTTTTGGGTCTCGACGGCGTGCCGAAAGGCCTTTTGGAGCAATTGGCCGGCGAAGGAACCATGCCCTTCATGGCCGAACTCCTGAAGGTTGGGAGCCTTCACCAAACCCAGGCGGCCCTGCCGGAAGTCTCGAACGTAAATTGGACCAGCTTCATGACGGGCGCGGACCCGGGCGCGCACGGCATCTTCGGCTTCACGGATCTGGATCCGAAGACTTATGGGCTCGTCTTTCCGTCGTTTCCCGATGTCCGGACCGAGACCTTCTGGGACCGCTTGGGCCGGGAAGGGCGCCGCTGTCTCGTCATCAACCAGCCGGGTTGTTATCCCGCCCGGTCCATCCCCGGCGTGCTGGTGTCCGGTTTCGTGGCGGTGGACCTGAAGCGCGCGGTGACGCCCCAGTCCCACGCGGCGGCGCTGGAGGGGATGGGTTATCGCATCGACGTGGACACGAAGGGCTGCGCGGAAGACCCGGACAAGCTCTTCGCGGAGCTTGACGCATGCTTGGACGGCCGCGTCAACGCGGCGCGCCACTTTCAGGACACGGAGCCTTGGGACTTCGTTGAGATCGTCATCACGGGGACAGACCGGCTTCAGCATTTCCTCTGGACCAGTTGCGCGGGCGATGGACCGGAGGCCGAGCGCGCCAGGGCCTATTACCGCCGCTGCGACGGGCTGCTCAGGGATTGGGCGGAGGCCTTTCTCGGCGCGGACAATCTGGACGGTCTCTTCTTGCTGTCCGATCACGGGTTTTGCGGGCTTCAGGAGGAGTTTTACCTCAACAACTGGCTGGTTCAGGAAGGGTATCTAAGGTTTGACGCCGATCCCCCAGCGTCCTACGCCGATATGGCCGCCGCCTCCCGCGCCTTCGCCCTCGACCCGGGACGGGTGTACATTCACCGGCGGGACCGTTTCGCCCGGGGAACCGTTATGGAGGAGGACGTGGAGGCGCTGCGCGACGAGCTTCACGGGGCGCTGAGCGCGCTTACGCACAACGGGGCGCCCGCCTTCGAGCGGGTCTGGCGGCCCGAGGAAATCTACGCTGAGCCCGAGCGCGGCAAGGGGCCGGACCTCTTGTGCACGCCGCGGCGGGGGCTCGACGTCAAAGGGGCGATACGCCGAACGGGCCTCAGCGGCCCCAGCGTGTTCACCGGCATGCACACGTGGGACGACGCCTTCTTCTGGGCCAGGGAGCCCCATGGCGAGGCCCGCGCCGTTGCGGATCTCGCCAAGCCAATTCTCAACGCTGTACTGGCCGAATCATTGAGCTGACGCCGGCGGTGTAACGCCAGGCGGGACTGGCTGTATGGTTAGGCAAAAGCGGTCGGCTGAGGTTCGGCTGGTATTTGCTTGACACTTATATTGCATTTTGCTATCGTATCCGAACGCCATGCCCATTCTCAGGGCGCGGCGCGAGGAAGGAGGCCAGTATCCGTGGCAAAGCACATCAACGAGGTGAGCGTTAAACAGCCTGTTCTAGGCGGGGTGCCCGTGGATATCCCCTTCATTGTGGATGTCCTGGACGCCTGGATGCTCAAGAAGGACGCAACGCGGGACTAGAGGTCTCTACGAAGGCCGGTCTCTCGTCTCTATCCTGCACTCCGCGCTTATTCAAAACCTCGTCAGGCCGTCGCCGCTTCGGGACAACCCGGAAGAAGCGCGAGGCATGGCCAAGAGTAGCCGGGAGCTATCGCGGCGGGGCGCGAATTGCATTTTCTTATGCATCAGTCAGCAGGCGGTCTTGCTGCTGGCATTGCATCGGCTCCATGGGAGGCGACACGCCGCCAGCGGGCCGGGCCCGGGGCAAACGCCCTGGGGGGACGCACCATACTTCACAACCGAACACCCAGAAGCAAGCAAAGGAGAAGAGTATCATGAAGCACCTGAATCACATTTCGGCGCCGAGGATCGCGGACAGCCATGGGAACGGCAATGGCGAGTCCAAGGGCAAGCTCGAAGATCTCATCCTCGACCTGCTGCCCGAGAAGAACGACAATGGCAACGGCAATGGGAACGAACTCT
>SLHB01000037.1 GCA_007136375.1 Candidatus Hydrogenedentota bacterium | reverse complement strand
TCGTGACCAGGACCTTCAACGCCACGGCGCGGATGGGCCGCACATGGCGCCGGGCGTGGCCGACCCGGGCGGGGTAGGAAGCCGTGTCCTCCACGGACGCTTGGAGCGCGCCGAGATCCTCGACGAACTTGTCCAACTCCGCGCCGCCGCCGTCCCGCCGCCAGAACTCGATGGCCATGTCGGATTCATCCACCTGGAGGACCGTGGTCGGCCGCCGTTGGCGCAACGCCGTCATGGCGCTGGAGCCGAACCACACCGCCGCGATGAGCAAGGGCGCCGCCATGAGGGTCGCCGCCACTTGAAGGACGGGTTCGAGGGCCGTGGGCACGGTGTGGATCGCGCTTGGCCGAAAGGCGAGGGCGAAAAACAGCAGGCTCGCCGCCAACGCCGCCGCGCTCAGCGCGCCGCTGCGAAGGAGACGCAGCCCAGGCATCCGGCTGCCGTGGCTGACGGAGATCCATTCCACGGGAATGTACGCGCAAAAGGACGCGGCCCACGTGGACGCGTGGTACACGAGCACCGTGCCCTTGAGCTCCAGCCAGGTGTGGCGCGGGCCTCCGATTTGTTCTATTTGCACCTTGTGGGGGGATGACTTAGCCATGTTCCTCCTTGACCCGGCGTTGTGCGCGAAGCGGTTGGCCTTCCGCCGGGCATTCGTGCAATTATACCAGTCCCGCCGGGCCGGGTGCGAATACGGTAGCGCGGCCGCCAGCTCGGCGTCCCTCTTTTCCTGCCCCGGTCGCGGTTGGAAGCGCGCCTGTGCCGGGCAAATCCTCGATATTTTGACGAAAAATTCAAAAACCATACGATTCCTGGGAGGATCATGGACGAAAGCGATACGAATTCCAGGGTAACGTCGGACTTATGCCCCCATTTCGGCGAATGCGGGGGATGCCAATACCAGGATGAGGCCTACGAAGCGCAACTGGCCCGGAAGGGCGCGGAGCTTGCGGCCTTGTTCGCGCCTTGGCGCGCGGGCCCCGTCGAGGTCGCGCCTTCTCCTGTTCAATGGTACTACCGGAACAAGGTGGACCTCACCTTCGGCCGCAAGTTCTATCCCGAACCGCCGCCGAAGGACTTTGAGCGCGAAACGGTGCTCGGGTTCAAACGCAAAGGCCGCTGGTTCTGGCCTTTGGAGATCCAAGAGTGCCGCATCGCGTCGCCCGAGACCGCGGGCCTGCTCGCGGCCGTCCGCGATTGGCGGCGCCGGGAAGGGCTGCCCGGCTTCGACACGCGCAAGCACACGGGGCTGCTCAAGATTCTGCTGATCCGCGAAGGCAAGCGCACGGGGGAGCGGATGGTGGTGCTCATCACCGCGCCAGGCGAATTCGACGGCGCCTCCTTCGCCGCCGCGGTCCAAGCCAGCTACCCCGCCACGTCGGTGCAATGGGGCGTTCACCGGGGCTTGGCGGAAGTCGCCATGGCGGACGAAGTCCACGTCCTAGCGGGCGCGCCGCACATCACGGAGGAGCTTCACATTCCCAGCGCGGAAGGCGCGCGGAAGCTGAGTTTCCGCCTGTCGCCTTTCAGCTTCTTTCAGACGAACACCCTGGGGACCGAAGTGCTCTACGGGAAGATTCGCGAATGGGTCCGCGCGCGCCAACCGGAAGTGCTGTACGACCTGTATGGCGGCTCCGGGGGCATCGCCTTCGCCTGCGCCGACTTGGCGGGCGAGGTGATCTCCGTCGAGGAGGCCGCGGGGGCGACGGCCGACGGCGAGCACAACCGCGGGCGCAACGGCATCGGCAACGTGGCCTTCGTGACGGAAAGGGTGGAGCGGTATCTGCGGGGGCAACGGGACGCGGAGGCCTTGCGTCCCGATGGCCTGGTTATTCTCGACCCGCCCCGGGCGGGGCTCCATCCGAAGGCGCTCCGCCGGATCATGGAGTGGCGGCCGCCCGAGATTCTGTACGTTTCGTGCAAGCCCGCCGCCTTGGCGCAAGAAATGGAAACCCTCGCCGAAGCCTACGATCTCGTGGACCTCGAAGCCGTGGACATGTTTCCCCACACCCGGCACGTGGAGGCCTTGGCGCGGCTGCGCGCGCGGGCTACGTGACGATGAGATCGTCAGGCTCGGACGTGGGCTCGCCGGCGGCGCACAGGGGACATTCCTCCGCGGGCCAACTCTCCAGCGTGAACTGCGCGAGGGGGTGGAACGGCGCGGAGAAATTCACGGCGCCGCCGCTCCGGTCCACGAGACAGGCCACGCCGACGATGTTTGCGCCCCTCGCGGCCAAGTGCTCGATGGTTTTCCGCACGGAGCCGCCCGTGGTCGTGATGTCCTCCACGGCGAGGGTGCGGGTTCCCGGCTTCAGGTGGAAGCCCCGCTTCAGCGCCATGCTTCCGTCCGCCTCTTTCTCCGTGAACACGGCGCGGCAGCCCAGGGCGCGGGCGGTCTCATAGGCGAGGATGATGCCGCCCGTCGCCGGGCCCGCCACGAGATCGACGCGCGCCTCCGCGAAGGGTTGCGCCATGGCCTCGCAGAGGGCGCTGGTGTGGTCCGGATACTGGAGGACCCGCGCCGCCTGGAGGAAATGGCGGCCGTGCCGTCCGCTGGCGTAGACGAAGTGGCCTTCGAGGAGGCCCCCCGTGCGCAAGAACAATTCTTTTACGGCTTCGGTGTGCATTTCGCGTGGTGGGTTCCCTGAGTCGATGTTGTGGCCCCTGGTTTTGCGTCTGGACGCGGCGCTACCGGGAAGCCTCGTCGAGTTCGGTGAGAATGGCCGTAACGGCCTTGCGCGGCTCCCGGTGCTTGAGAATGGGCCGGCCCACGACGATGTGGGTCGCGCCGAGGCGCGCCGCTTCGGCCGGCGTCATCACCCGGGCTTGGTCGTCCTGCGCCGCCCATGTGGGCCGGACGCCAGGGATGACCACGAGCGCATCGGGGCCGACGGCTTCGCGGACCAGGCGGATCTCGTGGGGCGACGCCACGACGCCGTGGGCGCCCGCCTCCACGGCCATGCGGGCGAAGCGGGCCACGGTCTCCGGGATGGAATTGGGAATTCCCACCTCGTCCCGGAGCATCTGATCCGTCATGCTCGTCAGCACGGTGACGGCGAGGATGCGCGTGTCCGTGCCCTCGACGGCCTCCCGCGCGGCGGCGATCATGTTCCGGCCGCCAGCGGCGTGGACGGTTATCAGGGCCGCGCCCATGGCCGCGGCGGCCCGGGCGCTGTTCGCGACCGTGTTCGGGATGTCGTGGAACTTGAGGTCGAGAAAGATGCGGCCGGGATGCCCTTTGGTCAGCTCCGCCGCGCCGTCCGGTCCCGCGCGCAAGAACAGTTGCGCGCCGACCTTGAACCAACGGCACGCTTCGCATTCCGACACGACCTGACGGGCCTCTTCCAGCGAATCCACGTCCAATGCGGTGATAAGTTCGGTCATGGGGTCATTCACACCTTCATTGCGCCAATAAGTTGGTCCAGGGACTGGAACTGGTGGCGCGTCATGTAGTCCTCCAATCCGTCCAGGACGCGCATGGCGGCGTCGGGTTGGCGAAAGGTCATGGAGCCCACGGTGACGGCCGTGGCGCCCGCGAGAAGGAATTCCACGGCGTCCTCCGCGTTGCAGATGCCGCCGATGCCGATGATGGGGATGCGCAGCACCTGCGACGCGTCCCAGACGAGCTTCACGGCCACGGGCCGGATGGCGGGTCCGCTCAAGCCGCCCACGATGTTGGCGAGGCGTGGCCTGCGCTTCTCCGCGTCCACGGCCATGCCTAGCAGCGTGTTGATGAGGGAGACGGCGTCGGCGCCGCCTTCCTCGGCGGCCAAGGCGGGCTCGCGAATGTCGAGGACGTTCGGCGTAAGCTTCGCGTAAAGGGGCAAGCGCGTGGCCTGGCGGATGGCGCGGGTGTACTCGAGGATGGCCTCGGGCGACTGGGACACCATGGTGACGCCCCGGGCTTGGCGCGCGTCGTGGACGTTCGGGCAGGACAGGTTCGCTTCGATGGCGTCGGCCGCGTTCGCCGCCTCGATCCGCTCCGCGAGGGCGGTGTAATCGTCCACGGTCTTGCCGTAGATGTTCGCGATGACCGTGGCCTTGCGTTCGCGTAGGAAGGGCAGCTTCTCGGCGATGTAGGCTTCCACGCCGACGTTTTGCAGGCCGATGGCGTTGAGCAATCCGGCGGGCGTCTCCACGAGGCGCGGCGGTTTGTTGCCCGCCCGGGGCTCCCGCGACAGGCTCTTGGTCACCACGGCGCCCAAGCGGCTGATGTCGAAGTACTGGGCGTATTCCTGGCCATAGCCGAAGGTTCCCGACGCGACGAGGACGGGGTTCTTGAGCTTGAGATCGCCGAGTTGAATGCCGAGGTCAGGGCGCGTAGGCAAGATTATGGGCTTCCCAGTCGATGATTTCCGTGTCAAACACCGGGCCGTCGAGACAGACCCGGACCATTTTTTCGCCTTCCTGTTCGTACTTTGACTCGACCACGCAGCCCAGGCACGCGCCGTCGCCGCAGGCCATTTGCGCTTCCAGAGAGACGAGGCAGTTCGCGCCGGCCGCCCGGGCCACGTCCGAGACGGTGCGCATCATGATCATGGGTCCGCAGGCGTAGACGCGCGTGCCGCGGCCGGGCTCAAGGCGTTGCAACACGCTGGCGGCGAAGGCCCGCTCCCCGGCGCTGCCATCGTCCGTGGCGAGATGGACGGCGCAGCCGAAGCTTTCGAAGAGGTCCGCGCAGAGGAGCAGATGCTTGCTGCGGGCGGCGAGGATGACTTCCGGGGCCTTGCCGCAAGCTTCCGTCAGGGCCTTGGCCAAGGCGGGAAGGGCGGCGACGCCGATGCCCCCGGCCGCGAGGATGTGGCGGCCGTACCCAGCGTCGATGGGGAAGCCGTTTCCAAGGGGCCCTTGGACGTTCATGGCCTGACCGGGCAGAAACTGGGCCAGCAGGCGCGTGCCCTCGCCCTCCACCTTGTACAGAATGCTGATCTCTTCGTCGAAAATCTGCTCGAAGCACATGGGCCGCCGGAGAAAGGGGTAGTACCCCTGAGCGACCTCCAACATGCAGAATTGGCCCGGCCGGGCGATGCGCGCGATCTCCGGCATGCGTAGAAAAAGGCGGTATTGGCCGAGGGCGACCTCGTCGTGGCGTGTCACGGGACAGTCGAGGAGGAAACGTTCCATGGCTAGCGGCTCCCGCGGTCAAGGGTGAGCTGGCTTCGCAACAAGTTCAGGCTCACCCGGATGCGTTCCGCCAACACCTCGCCCACGCCCTCCGCCTCCACGAGATCCTCCTTCGGAGCGCGGAGGATGGCTTGCAGCGATCCGAATCGCGTGATGAGGTTCTCGATGATCTGGGGCGGAATGCGGTGGGTTTGCGTCAAGAGGCGGTACCCCCGGGAGGGCAGATAGGTGTCGACGCTGCGGAGGTTTGGCCCGTAGCCCAGCGCTTGGCTAATGTTGCCGAGGTTGAGGAGATCCTGCTGGGAGATGTCTTTGACGCGTTGCCGCGCGACGTCGAAATCCACGCCGGCCCGGACCTTATAGTAGTCCTTGATAACCAGTTCGGCTTCGTCCAAGGGGATGGTCAATTCCTTGAGTTGCAACTCGATAAGCCGCCCTTCCGTGCCGAGTTCGAGGAGATACGGCTCGATTTCCGCCGTGATGCGGATGACCATCTCGCAGCGCTGAACCGCCTTGCACACGTCGAAGATGGTCACCATGTCCTGAAACTCCCGGGTGCTGAGATCGGCCATGGCTTGCTCCATCACGGAGATGTACTTCTCCAGCGTCTGGATGGCCTGCATGGCTTTGTTCAGCAGGGTGGGGATGGTGTCCATGATGTGCTTGATGTTGTGGACGTACACGGTGACGCTGGACCGGCGCTCGGATACGGCCACGACGATGCACTTGGTCTGTTTCGCGATCCGCTCGGCCGCGCGGTGGCGCGTGCCCGTCTCGTCCGTGCCGATGGTGTTGTCCGGCTTAAGAAAGCGGTTGGCGTACAGGATGGTGCTGCAATCGGAGTTGAGGATGATGGCGCCGTCCATCTTCGCGAGCTCGTAGAGGAGTTGAGGCGTGCAAGGGGCGTGCAACTCGATGCCGCCCTCGGAGACGTCGGCCAGGCGCTTGGGCTCGCCGATGCAGAGAAGGGCCCCATTGTGGCTTTGCAGGATGGCGGAAATGGCTTCGCGGATTTTGGTGCCGGGCGATATCATGACCAACGCGTCCCGGAACGCTTCTTGGCTGGTCTTACGCTTGGCCTTGGCCATCTACAAACTCTCCAGCACGAGATCAATGGTCTGGGCGACGCCCGAGACCGGGATCACCTCCAATGGCGCGCCGTTAATGGCGAGAGCGGTGGTCTTGGGAACCACGCAGGCGGTGAAGCCAAACTTGGCGGCTTCGGCGATGCGTTGCTCCGCGCGGCCCGCCGCCCGGACTTCCCCGGCGAGGCCCACCTCCCCAAAGGCGGCCATCGTGGGCGGCGCGGGCGTTTCGCGGTGGCTGGACACAAGGGCCAAGGCGACCGCCAAATCCGCCGCGGGCTCCTCCAGCCGTACGCCGCCGGCTACGTTTACGAAGACGTCGCGGTCGCCAAAGGCGAAGCCGCCCCGCTTTTCCAGCACCGCCAGCAGCAAGGACACGCGGTTGGGGTTGACGCCCGTGACGGTCCGCCGCGGTGAGCCGTGGCCGGGCTCGCCCACCAGGGCCTGCACTTCCACGAGCAACGGCCGGCTCCCCTCGATGCTCGGGAACACGATGGACCCGCTCACGCCCTTGGGCCGTTCGTTGAGAAACAGGGCGCTGGGGTTGGGCACTTCCCGCAACCCCGTCTCGCTCATCTCGAAGACGCCGATCTCGTTGGTCGAGCCGAAACGGTTCTTTACCGCCCGAAGTATGCGGAGCGCCTGCCGTCCCTCGCCCTCGAAGTATAGAACGGTGTCCACCAGATGTTCCAGCATGCGCGGCCCGGCGATGGACCCTTCCTTGGTCACGTGGCCCACGATGAAGATGGGGACGTTCTGGCCCTTGGCCAGTTGCAGGAGTTCCGTGGCGCAATCGCGGACCTGGCTGACGCTGCCCGGCACGCCCGGCAGGCTGGAGGTG